>JAHWKS010000258.1 GCA_019347795.1 Planctomycetota bacterium
CGATGCTCGGCTCCGCGGCGATGGTGGAGTTGACTCCCGCCAATGTCGTGTCAACTGCGGACCGTCTCATCAAAACGCTTGAGTCGTGGCGAGTGTCGCCGCGTCCGCGAGCGCGCGGGGAATCGACTTCGAACCAGTCCCGGCACGAGGTGGTCTCGCCGCTTCACGTCTCCGACGGCGCACGGAAGATTTGGGCGTCGGATGCGAACCAGATCGACATCGCCGACTTGAACTCCGTCGTGTTCCGCAACGCGGTGGTGGACGACTTTCTGGAGCGGCGCAATAAGTTCTTCCTCTCGGCGGGGAAGGGACTCGGAAAAACGCTGCTGCTCACGTACAAGCGATCGCTGTTGTGGAAGGCGTTTCAACACGCCGGCGAGGAGGGGAGCCGCGTCGGCGCCGCGTTCGTGCCGCAGGGAAGGCCGTATCTCGACTTCATGAGCGACGTGCGATCGCTCTCGCGGCATCATGAGCAGTTGCTCTCCGACCTGCTCAGCGCTAAGCGGATGTGGAGCCTGGCGCTGGCGGTGTCGGCCCTCTCGCACCACGGGCACTTAATTGGCGAGCAGGACGCGGAGGAGCTCGCAATGTTTCCGCGCCGAATGCGGCAATGGCTCCGCGGCGGCCGCATTGAGCCGACCGTTGTGCTGAAAGAGCTGCTGGGGCAATCGGTGGGTGACATCAACCGCCTGATCGACAGCTCGGAGAATTTTCTCGACCACAAGCTGCGGCAGATCCACGGCGGCACGTTCTTCTTCATCGACAAGGTGGACCAGGCTCTCCGGCAACTGCCGCAGGCGGCGTGGATTCACGTGCAGGCGGGGCTGCTGGAGGCGGCCTGGGACCTGATGAACGCCAACAGCCACATCAAGATTCACGCCTCGATCCGGCAGGAGGCGTTCTCCAACTACGAGTCCGACATCAAGGCCAACCTATTCGGCGCCGCCACGCTCATCCGCTACGCCGATGAGGAGCTGCACCAGATGCTCGACCGGCTGGCGCAGTGCTATGAGTCGAGCGACTCGCTGGAGGATTTCATCGGCGTGAACGTGGTCAAGCACGCGCGGCGGCCGTTTCCCGAAGACACCTTCCGCTATCTTCGGCGGCACACGCTGGGCCGGCCGCGGGACCTGGTGATCATCGCCTCCAAGCTGTCGGCCCACCGGCAGACGATGAACGAGTCCCAGTTCTGCCGCCTGGTGAACGAGACCAGCGCCACGGGTCTGATCGCCAACGTGTTTGAGGAGATGCGCGTCTTCCTCAACTGCCTGCAGGAGAAGCGAGAGCGACAGCGGCTGTTCAGCCTTATCCCGCATAACATCCTCACCCGCGACGAGGCGGTCCGCATCTGCTGCCACTTCAACGGGCTGGCGGAGGAGGATTACCAGTACTTCTACGCCCATGCCGAAGGACTGCACCATCCGTTCGCGGAGCTTCACCGCGTCGGCTTGCTGGGGACCGTCGCCCGCGAGCCGGATAGCGGGCGGCTGTGGCAGCAGTTCAAGCAGCCGGACGACCTGATCGCCGACGCCGACTCCGCCTTGCCCGACTCGCCGTACTACCTGTTGCACCCGGCCCTCGACGAGCACATCGGCCAGCTCCGCACGCACGAGCCGTACCGCCTGTTCCAGCACATCTCCGTCGGCGACGGCGAAGTGTGGGAAGACTACTTCGGCCTGTTCTGCCAGTTCGAGCGCTGCCTCTTCACCCTCCGCGACGCCCCGGCGGTAGACGCCGGCTACCGCCTCTTGAACGACGCCCGCGACATCCTCGCCGCCGGCCGCCGCGCGCACCTGAGCTCCGTGCTGACCGCGTCCGCAGAGTACAAGCTCCTGAAGACCCGCGCCGCCGAGTCTAACCGCGACGAACTCAGCTACTGGCTCGACGAACTGGTCGAGCACGGCGAGGCCTGGTCGGGGCCGTGAGCGGAGGCAGGAGGGTTCGCACATCTTCTGCCGCTCTCCCGGACTCGTCCGAGAGTCGCTACACTGAACCGATGCTCACTCCTGCGTCGATTTTAGGGCCGGGCGGACGGATCGCGGCTCGCCTTGCCAACTATGAGCAGCGGCCGCAACAGTTGGCGATGGCCGAGGCGGTCGCCGATGCGCTGCGAGAAGGGCGTCACCTGGTGGTGGAGGCGGGGACCGGCGTCGGCAAGAGCTTCGCCTACCTGGCGCCGGCCATCCTCCACGCCACGCAGGATGAGGACAAGCCGCCTCGCTCCGGCGGCGAGGAGGAGAAACCGAAGCGGCGCGTCATCGTCTCCACGCACACGATCAGCCTGCAGGAGCAGTTGATCGCCAAAGACCTTCCGCTGTTGAACGCCGTCATCCCGAGGGAGTTCTCGGCGGTGCTGGTCAAAGGGCGGCGGAACTACGTCAGTCTGCGGCGACTCGCGGCGGCGGCGGCGAGGGCGAAGAACCTCTTCTTCGAAGAGCAGGACTTCGAGCAGCTCCGCCGCCTGGAGACGTGGGCGAAGACCACCAAGGACGGCTCGCGGAGTGATCTGCGGTTTCAGCCCACGCCCGCCGTGTGGGACGAGGCCGCCAGCGACAGCAGCAATTGCATGGGGCGCAATTGCCCGACCTACAACCGCTGCCATTACTATGCCGCCCGCCGGCGGGCTCAGAACGCCCAGGTGCTGGTGGTTAATCATGCGTTGTTCTTCAGCGATCTGGCGCTGCGGCGGATCGGCGTAAAGCTGCTCCCCGACTACGAGGCGGTGATCTTCGACGAGGCCCACACCCTCGAGTCCGTGGCCGGCGATCACCTGGGTCTGAGCGTCTCCGGCGGCCAGGTCGAGTACGCGCTCAACAAGCTCTACAACGACCGCACCAACAAGGGTCTGCTGGTGCACCATCACCTCGGCGACGCGCAAAAGGAGGTGCTCAACTGCCGGTACCTCGCCGACGAGTTCTTCAACGACGTGCTCCGCTGGCTGCACACGCAGCCGCACGACAACGGCCGCGTCCGGCAGTCGGAGATCGTCGAGAATCGCCTCAGTCCCGGCCTCAAGAAACTCGCGCGGCAGGTGAAGGAGCACGGCGACGACCTGGTGAGCGACGCCGAGCGGCAGGACTTCCTCTCCGCGCATGACCGGCTCCTGGCGCTGGCCGGCGAAATCGAAGCCTGGCGCCTGCAAGAGATGCCGGAGACCGTGTATTGGATCGATTCCTCCTGGTCCCGGGCGGGGAAGCCGCGAGTGACGCTGTCCGCGGCGCCGATCGACGTCGGCCCCGCGCTGCAAGAGCATCTCTTCGCCAAGACGCCGAGCGTCATCCTTACCAGCGCCACGCTGGCGGTGGGGAAGCGGGCGTCGTTCGAGTTCTTCCAGTCTCGCATCGGTCTGACGCAGGCCGAGACGCGGCGCCTGGGCAGCCCCTTCGACTTCCGCCGGCAGGTGCGGATTTACGTGGTCCGCGGGATGCCCGACCCGACGCAGCGGCGCGACGAGTATGAAGACGCCTGCGCGGCGATGATTCGCCGCTACGTCGGCCGCACCGAGGGGCGGGCCTTCGTGCTGTTCACCAGCTACGACATGCTCCGCCGCATCGGCCAGCGGCTCACGTCCTGGCTGACGCAAAACGACCTCGCCCTCTACGCCCAGGGGGAAGAGCTGACGCGCAGCCAACTGCTGGAGCGTTTCAAGAAGAACCCGCGCTCGGTTCTCTTCGGGACCGACAGCTTCTGGCAGGGGGTGGACGTCCCCGGCGACGCGCTGCAAAACGTGATCATCACGAAGCTCCCCTTCAGCGTTCCCGACCGGCCGCTTTTGGAGGCGCGCCTGGAGGCGGTCCGCCAGTCGGGCGGAAATCCCTTCATGGACTACCAGCTTCCTGAGGCGATAATCAAGCTCCGCCAGGGGTTCGGCCGGCTGATCCGCACGCAGGACGACAAGGGAATCGTGGTGCTTCTCGACCCCCGCGTCCGCACGAAGCCGTACGGCCGCATGTTTTTGGAATCCCTCCCGGAGTGCCAGGTGGTGGAGGAGGCGTTCGACGAGCCGTGACCATTCCCCCTTTTCGCGTGTTTGTCGGTCCGTAGTTGTCGGATTCCCACCGGCGATTGCGGTAAAACAAGGAGAGGGCTTTCCGTGGGGAAAGTCCGCGCCGAGTCAGCCTTGACAGGCAGTCCCGTTCAAAAAGGAGTCGAGTCTATGTTTTCTTGGGCAAAGCCCCTGATGCTGGCGGCCGCGGTCGCCGCATGCACGTTTGCGTTCAGCGCCACCGCCGACGCGGGTCCCTTCCGCGGTTTCGGCGGCGGATATCGGTCCTTTGGCGGCCACCACGGCGGTCATCACGGCGGATTCCACGTCCGGCCGTACGCCAACTACCGCCCGCACGTGCACCTCAATCCGAGCGTGCATCGCGGCTACCACGGCCGGTTCCACGTTCGGCCCTACGCGCCGTACCGCCCGCACGTGCACCTGAATCCGTACGTGCACCGGCCCTCCTACCGCTACGGCTGGTAGGCCCGAATTGTCAGAAGTAGGCGCCGTTCTCGTCGAACGCCACCGGAGATTCTTCCGGTGGCGTTTTTGTCTTGCGAGAAAAAACCTGAAATCGTTGTTGACGGGGGCGGGAGGATGGGTACAATCAGGAGTGTTGAGAATGAATCTCAGCATCAGCCCCGCCTATTCTTCCTACCTCGGAAAGCCCAATGCAGTCGTTGGCTGAAGAAGTTACCCTGGCTGTCCTGCCGGGCGATCGCGACGATGAGCAGGTCGAGATCGTCCTTTGTCAAGCTCACGGCGAGGGAAGCCAAGCTCCCGGCGAGGGAAGCTATGTCGAGCTGCGGCAGCAGACGTGGGGGGAAGGGATCGGCTGGTTTACCCAAAGCCGCGTAAAGATGGCGCCGCAGCAAGTAGCGGACCTTCGCGCTGCCTTGGGCGCGGGCAGCCATCGCCCGGGCTGCCGAGAGTTGCCGCGGGCTTTCTCACGAACCACGCCCGGCGCCTTTACGCCGCGCGTGGTGCATGCCGACTCGGCCTGATCGGCCGTACCCGAACTAGCCGGCCTTCGTGGACGACTTCTTCTTCGCGGCGGCGCCCGGCTCGCGGAGGATCTTGGAGTATTCGTCCACGCCCTCCTGCTCGTCTTCAAGGATGTTCTCGAGGAAGACCACCAACGCCCGGTCGCGGGCGTCCTCGGCCAGGCCGATCGCGTCGGCGTAAAGCTTCACGGCCGCCTGCTCAAACTCCAGGGCGTTCCGGAGCATCTCGTCGAGATTATCGGTCTGCTTGACCTGGTTTCGCTCAATCGTGGGCACCCCGCCCAGGGCGACGATCTTTTCACCGACGTCTTTGGCGTGGCCGAACGACTCCTTCGCGTCGTCGAAGAACTTCTCCGAATAGACCTCGCGCCACACGCCGGAGACGAGGAATCCCGCCTGCGAGTACTGAGCCACCCCGGTCCACTCGTGACGCAGGGCTTCATTCAGTTTCGCAATGACTTTCTTGTAATCCATGGAATCACCTATGGCTGGGGGACAAACGGCGAAAAGCGGTGCAAGTGCCGCGTGCTGACCTCTTCGACTACAATGATAGCGCTTCTTTGGCCGTTGTCCAGGGTAGTCTAAATTATTTTGTGCATTGGACTTACGTCGCGAGAAGGCGATACGGCGTCTCGCCGGATTCCCCCCAAAGGAACTGGCGCCGCGCGAGACGGCGTATCAGTCTGGGAAAGGCCGCAAAGCCTGCGCCGAAGGTTTAATCGAACAGATGCCGCTGTGGGCCGCCGGCCTCCGGCGGAGGCGGAGGAAGCTGCAGATGTTGGAAGGTCTTTATCGTCGCCACCCGGCCGCGGGGAGAGCGGACGATCATTTCGCTCCGCAGGAGAAACGGCTCCACATCGTCGGTGAGCGTGTCGGCCGAGGCGTTCATGGTGTGGGCGATCGCCTCGATCCCCGCCGGTCCGCCGCCGAACACGCGAATCAGCGTCTCCAGGTAATTACGGTCCACGGGGTTCAGGCCCATATCGTCTATGCCCTTCATCAACAGGGCGTCCTTGGCGAGGGCCAGCGAGATCTTGCCGTCGGCCTTGCTTTGGGCGTAGTCCCGCACCCAGCGGAGCAGGTTATTGGCGATGCGGGGCGTGCTGCGGCTGCGGCGGGCGATCTCGTGCTGCGAGGCGGCGTCGATCGGCGTCTTCAGCTTGCGGGCGTTGCGGCGGATGATCTCCGCCAACTCCTCCGTCGTGTAAAAGCCCAGGTGCTCGCGAATCTGGAACCGGTCCCGCAAAGGGCCGGAGAGCATTCCCGCCCGGGTCGTGGCGCCGATCAGCGTGAACGGCTTGAGCCACAGGTTGTGCGTGCGGGCGTTGACTCCCTCCCCCAGCACGATGTCGATGCGGAAGTCCTCCATCGCCGTGTAGAGATATTCCTCGACGCCGGTGGGGAGGCGGTGCACCTCGTCGATGAACAGCACCGAATGTTCCGAGGCGTTGGTGAGATACGGCACCAGGTCCCGCGGGGCCTTGATGACCGGCCCGCTGGTGAAGTTGATCGGCACGCCCATCTCGTGCGGAATGACGGTGGCGAAGGTCGTTTTTCCCAGCCCCGGCGGCCCGTCGAAGAGGATGTGCCCCAGGCACTCGCCGCGTTTGCGGGCGGCGTCGATCACGATCCGCAGCCGCTCGATCACCTCCCGCTGCCCGACCATGTCGGCCATCGTCTGCGGACGGAGGTCCTGATCGTCGTCGTCGCCGGGCGGGCCGGCCGGGTGCAGAATCGTTTCGCGGGCCATAAACGCGGCGAAGAAAACTCGCCTGAACGGCTGTAGACTAAACTCCGCCCACTATAACAGACCAGGCCGAAAGCGCAAACGCCGGTGGTAGTCGCCTTTTGCTCCGCAAGAGGACGTTCTTTGCGGAGCGAAAGACGACTCTCACGCCGGCAGCTTGCCGTGATGGCGAAGGTAGTCGATCACCGTCGCCGCCAGCTCATCCGGCGGATGCGCGGCCGCCTGCAGCACGATCTCCGGATTCTCGGGCGCCTCATACGGAGCGTCGATTCCCGTGAAGTCCTTCAGCTCGCCCGCCCGGGCCTTCTTATAGAGTCCCTTCGGATCGCGGGATTCGCACACCTCCAACGGCGCATCGACAAAGACTTCGATGAAATCCCCCGGGGCGCCGCGGGACTCCACGTGGCGCCGGGCGAGCTGGCGATCGCGGCGATAAGGGCTGACGAAGGCGGTCAACGTCACCAGTCCCGCCTGGCAGAACAGCTCCGTGACCGCAGCGATGCGGCGGATGTTCTCCTCG
>JAHWKS010000259.1 GCA_019347795.1 Planctomycetota bacterium
CTATTTGTGGTTGACACGCGGTAAGCCTGATGAATGGCCAATTGTGTGCCGCCCTAACGAGTTTCAAAACTGGGAAGGGCCTCTCGACCATTCGATAACTAAGTTCCTGGTGTTATTGGTTACAAATACGCTTCATATCAGGTACGAGAGCTTTTGGGGAAATCAGTTTTCAAAGAACGACTACAGCTTTGAGCCGCATGAACCGCCCAAGCCTCGGAAGAGCAGGAGTCGGAAGAACTGACGAATCAAAGGCGTGACGGTTCTCCTCTATCCCACAACAGGCGAGCCGTCTGTTCTACATTCCCGCCTTAGCGCGTGGGCGTCTTCGTCGGCGTTCAGGCGACGTCCTGGATTGTATTGGCGAAGTCGCGCCCGGATGTGGGCGGGGGGAGCGGCTTGCCATCCTGGCGATACAAGTCGATGGTTTCCTCGACGATTTGGCAAAGCTCCTGAAATACTTGCTGCTCGTCGTCGCCATGACAACCGCCATAGAGCAGTCCTGGAGCGCTGCCGACGTAGCAGCCATCCTCATCCGACCACTCGACAACTTTTACGTACCGGGCGCTGTCCTTCACGTCTTCGACTCCTCAATCGCGCGTTTGACGGCTCGTTCTTGGTATTGTCTCGCATCGTCGCCCGGTTTTCCAGCCAAGGTTACCGGCTTTGCGACGCGCGGGTGCACAAAGTTGCGATGGCTCCCCTTCCCGCCGCGATTGGTGAATCCGGCTGACTCGAGGTCTTGAATAAGCTCTCGGATTTTTCGCGGCATTGGGAGGTTCAACGAGACCTGCGACATTTCCGCCGAATGCTACTTCCTCGTCACCGCTCCGGAAGGCTGGCGCCTCAGGTTGGTCCTTGTCCGACAGCAGGGGCGATTCGCGTGACGGCTCGTGTTGGATTCTCACGAATCGGGGACCCCCTATTCTACGTCCCCGCCCTTGCGATTTGATTTCGCCGCCAAGCCTCAAGGTATTCGCGAAAGCCCGACCGCGTTTCGGGATTTGCGCGGGATAACGCCGCTTGATACACTTCGGACAGCAGCGATCCGTGCGCGGACTGCCAGAGGTGAGCCGCTTGCGCCGCGACCGCGCGGTCGTAGCCGGCCAGGCTTTCGAGCAACGCGTCGAAATCGTAGCCGGCTTTCAGCACCATTCGCTCCGCGTAGTCGAAGGCGGGTGTCGGCCGTCCGTCGTGATCGGCGTCGATCCACACGGCGCCGCTGCAACCGATTACCTGCGGGGTCCAGTCGGGCGACGTCGGTTGATACGGCTTCGCGGCCTTCCAGTACAGTCCCTCAATGCCCGGCCCCGTGGCGATCGCCGTCAGGAACACATCGTGCGACGGGCGAGGAATCCGCCACTCCCCGCGCCACTTCACGCCAGCGGGCAAGCCGCGAGCCGCCTCAGGATCGATCGTCTCCTCGCGGATCGCGTTCCCATTGGCATATAGCACCACCTTCGAGGCATCGACCCAATGCGGCGCCAGCACGCGAGCGGCGACGGTCACCTCGTCCGCGGGCGCCGGGGAGATCTCACCCGAACTGTATTTGCCATCGACGGCGATCTCGCACAACAGGCCGTAACTCACCATCACACGACCTTCGAGGAAGTTGTGGACCGCCTGCTCCACGTCGATGGCGCCGGGGTCGCGGTCGTCGCAGCGGATGTAGGTGCGTCCCTGACCGACGAAGTGCCGGGCCACGTCGTGCGAATCGCTGCTCCCCACCGGCGTGACCCGCCGGCTGCGGTTCAACAGCGCCATCCAGTCGTGAAAAAGCCGCAGCGGGTCGGTCTGCGTGGCGCCGGAGTTCACAACCTCCATCGCGTTGAAATGCATCGCCCAGCCGTCCAGGTTCTCCCCCACCGCGTCGTTGAAGAGCGACGGGCCGAACGGCCGCACGCCGCTGTGCAGGTCGCGGGCATGGTTGAGGATGGCGACCTTCACTCGCGGAGTCGCGTAGATGCTGTCGAGAATCTCGCTCCACTCGGTGAGCGTGTGGTCCGGCTTCGGTCCTCCGGCGATCGCGGGAAACACGTTGAAGTGCCCGACCTTCGTCGTCACCTCGTTGCCGACCACCGGCGTGAAGCGCTGCCGCACGTCCGCCTCGCGTGCGAACGGCTCGTGGTCGATCTGCACGTTATGGTCCGTGGCGATCGGCAGCTCGATCCCTTCAGCCGCGAGCGTGACCATTCGCTCCTCGACCGTCGCGTCGCCATGGCCGGAGTGCGTGAGCGTGTGGACGTGGGTGTCGCACGCGGCATAGCCCTCGGTGGGAACTTCGCGGCGGATCGCCAGCCGGACTCGCTCCGATTGACCGGCGGCCAACGCGACTTCCGCCGACGACAACGAGTACTCGAAGCCACGCCCCGCGAACAGCGCATAGGCTCCCGCCGGAACGCCGACTCGCGCCTGGCCGGTGGACGTGAAAACGACGCCGGGTCGAACTGCGAGATGCGCATTCGATTCCGCGCCGACGCTTTGCAGCGCGCCGTCGGCCGTGATGATCGTGATGCGGCCCGGGAGCGGCTCGCCTGAATCAGCGTCGATCACCTCCAATTCCAGGGTCGCCTCATTCAGCACTTCATCTCGCGGCCGTCGATGCAGCACGATCTGGCCGATCCGCACGTCGTCGGGCGCGGCGGCGCCGCGGGCGCCGTGCTCGATGACGAGCGTGTTCTCGCCGTCGCGCACCGCGCCCGGCGGGACGGGAAAGTAGACAACCATGTCGTTTTCATCCCGCGCCAGGTTGTCAAGCTTCTTACCGTTGAGCGACACCGGCCAGCTTTGCTTGACATCCTGCTGGCGGACCTGGAGCGTCCACTCCTGGTCGTTCGCCGCGCCGGAGAATGTCGCCTCGATGCGATTCGCGTCCGGCGTCTCGGGAAACTCACTCCACTCCCGCGGCCCCTCGATCCGCACATGCCGCAACTCCGGCGCCAGCACCACAGCGGAATCCTCCGCGGACGCAAACGACGTGAAGCAAAGAATCATCGTGCCGAGAAAGAGCGTTATAAGTGGCATGGCATCTCTCTGTTCGAGGGTTCCGAGGGACAACCCGATTGTCGGCGGTCGCGACGCGCGGGTCAATCTGCACGTTCTCCTCGCCTCGCTCAACCCGCGGGAATCGAGAATTCCGACCGATCGGACTTCGCGGCGTCGCCGGTGAAACCGGCGCCCGTCCGTCGCCGCTATCGTCCCCGCTCATTGCGAGCCGATGAAGAGATCACCCCGCGGACGGATTCGGCCGGCAGTTCCGCGCGTCGCCCCAGGAAGGAAGGAGGCGTCGTCGCCAAGATCGCAGAGGGGCTCGCTTTGGTTCAGCTACTGAGTATTGTTCTCCCCGTCCATAACGTTCAACCCACGCTGGCCCGGCAATTGGCCGAGTTGCTCGACGTGCTGGCCGACCTGACGACGCGGTTCGAGGTGGTGCTGGTCGATGACGGTTCGACCGATCACACCGAGGAAACCGCCCTGGAGCTGGCGGTGCGGTATCCGCAGCTTCGCGTCGTTCGCATCCCGCAGCGGAGCGGCGCGGCGGCCGCCGTCGAGCGCGGGCTGGAGGCGGCCGAAGGGGACGTGGCGATGGTGATCGACGGCCGCGCGCCGCTGCGTCCCGGCGACCTCCGCCGTCTCTGGGAAATGCGGAACGAAGAAGAGCTGATCTCCGCCCGGGCCGCCACACCTCCCCACATCGAGCCGCGACTGATGAAGCAGCTTTCCTCCTGGGGCGCGGCAGTCAAGCGGCTCGCCGAAGAGCACGATCGCACCGGCGGCGTGCAGATGATCCGCCGCGGGGCGGTGCGCGAATTGGCGCAGAGCGAGGCCGCCGACGTGTCGGTGTCCGACATTCGCCGCACCGACCGCATCCGCCGCCGCACCTCCCACACCCGCGGCCCGACCTTCCTCGCGCACCTCAAGGAGCTGACGCTGGGCGAGTGATCGCCCCGGTTCGCGCGGCAAGCGGGTTTGTTAGAATCGCGGGCATTCTGACACTCCCCTTTCGACCGCGCAGATCATCATGAAGGTTGCTCCCGGGCAAACGAAGATCGGTTGGATCGGCGTCGGCGTGATGGGCGCCAGCATGTGCGGCCATCTCATCGCCAAAGGCTTCTCGGCGACGGTCTTCAACCGCACCAAGAGCCGCGCCCAGCCGCTTGTGGATAAAGGCGCCCAGTGGGCCGACAGCCCCAAGGCGGTGGCCCAGGGGAGCGACGTGATCTTCACCATCGTCGGCTTCCCGCACGACGTGCGCGACGTGATGCTGGGCGACGACGGCGTGCTGGCGGGGTGCAAGAAGGGGAATATCATCGTCGATATGACGACCAGCGAGCCTTCGCTGGCGGTCGAAATCGCCGAGCGGGCGAAGGCGAAGGGGGTCGCGAGCATCGACGCCCCCGTCTCCGGCGGCGACGTGGGCGCGCGGGAGGCGCGGCTCTCGATCATGATCGGCGGCGACGAGGCGGCCGTCGAAGCGCTGGCCCCCTGCTGGGAGGCGATGGGCAAGACGATCGTCCGCCAGGGCGGACCCGGCGCCGGCCAGCACACCAAGATGGTCAACCAGACGCTGATCGCCACGAACATGATCGGCGTGTGCGAGGCGCTCCTCTACGCCCACAAGGCGGGCCTGGACCTGGAGACGGTCATGCAGTCGGTCGGCTCCGGCGCCGCGGGAAGCTGGTCGCTGGCGAACCTCGGCCCGCGGATCATCCAGAACAACTTCGACCCCGGCTTCTTCGTCGATCACTTCATCAAAGACATGGGCATCGCCCTGGACGAAGCGAAGCGCATGAAGCTCTCCCTCCCCGGCCTGGCCCTGGCCCACCAGCTCTACGTCGCCCTCAAAGCCCAAGGCCACGGCCTGGACGGAACTCAGGCCTTGCACCTCGCGTTGGCGTCGCTCTCCAACATCGATTGGAAGAACCGCTAAATCCGGCGCCCCATAGAACAGGCGGCTCGCCTGTTGTGCCGAAAGCCGTTAAGAATTGTAATCTACCCTTGAGGTGTCGCAGTCCCTTCGCGCACTCGCCTCAAGAGGAATCTGATGCCTTTGACCGATTCGGCGCCGGCGGCCGGGAGCCTGCTGGCTTCGTTGCTCTCCGACGAAACATTCCGCCCGGCCGAGCCGGCCTCGATCGAGGAAACCGGCCTGACCGCCACGTTCGTGGAGACGCTCCTCGTCAAATTCATCCTCGCGGTCGGCTCGTCCAGCGGGCGAAAGATCGCGGAGGAAATTTGCCTGCCGTTCCGCATCCTGGAGGGACTGTTCCAGTCGCTGCGGGCCAGGCAGATCCTCGTACACACCGGCTCGGCGCCGCTCAACGACTATTATTACACGCTCACCGATCAGGGGCGGGAGCGGGCCAAGAGCGCGATGCAGTCGTGCGCTTACACCGGCGCGGCGCCGGTTCCCCTCTCGGACTACATCGTCTCGGTGGACGCCCAGACCGTGCGGGCCGAGGCGCCGCGTCGGGAGCAGCTCGAGAAGGCGTTCAGCGACATCCACGTCGAGCCGGAGATGTTCGAGTCCCTGGGACCGGCCCTCAACTCCGGCGCCGGCCTGTTTCTCTACGGCGCCCCCGGCAACGGCAAGACGACGCTCGCCAAGCGGATGACCGCCTGCTTCGGCGAGTCGATCTGGCTTCCCCGCACGCTCTTCGACGACGGGCAGCTTATCAAGCTCTTCGACGCCGCGTTCCACGAGCCGGTCGAGGAAGAGGAGAGCACCCTTCTCAAGGCGGCCGACTACGACCGCCGCTGGGTCAAGATCGTCCGGCCCACCGTGGTGGTCGGCGGCGAGTTGACGATGGACGCCCTGGAGATCAAGCACGACTCGCACAGCAACATCAGCGAGGCGCCGATCCAGCTCAAGAGCAACTGCGGCTGCCTGTTGATCGACGACTTCGGCCGGCAGCGGGTGGAGCCGCAGGAGCTCTTAAACCGCTGGATCGTTCCGCTGGAGAACAAGGTCGATTACCTGACGCTGGCGAACGGGAAAAAGATCCAGGTCCCCTTCGAGCAGCTCATCATCTTCTCGACGAACCTGGAGCCGTCGGACCTGACCGACGACGCCTTCCTCCGCCGCATTCCGTACAAGATCGAGGTGGCCGATCCCAGCGAGGAGGAGTTCCAACTGCTGTTCTCGATCTTCGCCCGCTCCTTCGGCTGCCCTTACGAGCCGTCGGCGGTGGACCATCTAATCAACAAGCACTACCGCCCCAGCGGCCGTCCGATGCGCCGCTGCCAGCCCCGCGATCTCCTTCAGCAAATCCGCAACTACTGCGTCTACAACGACCTCCCCATCGAGATGCGCCCCGACTATTTCGACCGCGTGGTGAAGAGCTACTTTACGGTGGTGGCGGGGAAGAATTGAGTAGCCCGAAGCGTCAGCGAGGGAGAAGCGACGGCGAAAGCAGATGTCCCCTCGCTGACGCTTCGGGCTTCCAGGTTCCGCGGCCGGAACCTACCGAGCGCATTGACACTCGGCCCGCTCCCGGTAGAATAAGGGTGTTGAAGGAGCGGCGTCTTGCCCCGGCGGGGCGCCCATCTCCGACAGGCTGGTTCTGGCGACGCCCCTCCGGGCCACAGCCCGCATTCGCCGCTTGTCACCTTCAGCGCTTCCCACCTCCCTCCCGTTTCTTTCAAGGGCGTTGCCATGTTCGGTGTTGGTTACCACGAACTGTTGATCATCATGATCATCATCCTGGTCCTCTTCGGCGGTTCGCGCCTGCCCAGCCTGATGCGAAACATGGGCCGCAGCGTGACCGAGTTCAAGAAGGGAATGTCCGGCCAGTATGAAGAGGAAGACGAAGATGACGAGCCGCCGCAAAAGGAGCCTCTTGGGACCGACCAGAACAAGACGGTCTAACGGCCCCTCCTCCCCTTTGCAGGTGAAGCGATGTTTGGTCTGGGAATGCAGGAGCTGGTGATCATCGCCGTGGTGGCGATCTTGCTGTTCGGCAAGAATCTGCCGGGAGTGGCGAAGTCGCTCGGCTCCAGTTACCGCGAATTTCGGAAGGGGCTCTTCGACTTGCAGAAGAGCATCGACTTTGACGACGACAGCAGCAGCTACAAGTCGAAGCCGAAGTCGTACTCCGCCTCCACTTACGACGACTACGACGATTACGACGAGGCGACCGCCCCCAAGTTCGAGCCGCCGCCCGGCGAGCCGAAGCTGGAGTCCGGCGCCGAACGGTAGTCCGCGCGACCGCCGAACCGCACGGCGGGCGCTTGAGTGAACCTTCGGCTTCAA
>JAHWKS010000260.1 GCA_019347795.1 Planctomycetota bacterium
GGGTGATCTGGCTCCAGGTGTCGTGCGTGAACTTGAAGCTCCCCTTGGTGCTCTCGTAGTGCTGCGCCCGGAGGCTGTCAGTCACGACGACGAACGGCCGCCCGTCCTCATCCTCATACTGGCCGCCGAGAAGAACCCCTCCCAGCTCGACGTTGGTGTTGGAAAGCGCATGGCTTTCCATGTCGCGCATGGCGTCGATATCGACGTACACGCGCAGCTCGCCTTCCTCGGGCGCGAACACCGGCGCCACGTGGTAGTGCTTGTTCTGGTCCGGCCGGCGATGCGTCTGCCGCTCCGCATGCTGCACGTCGCCGAACGAGATTTCAGGGTCCATTCTCACGGTCTCCCGCCAGCAGCACGACCTGCTCTTCTTGATCGGTCGTGACGCGGACGATGTCGTACGGCGGCACGCCGAGCTCCGCCAGCTTTCGCTCCGCCAGCGGCGAGTCTTCGTCGATCGTGTGCTCCAGCACGGGACGGGACAGCTTGCCGCACTTGGAACATTCCGCCTCGCGCATCCCGACCAGTTGCAGCGGCCGCATCACTTCCTGGCTGTGGCCGCACTCGGTGCAGTCGAGCGAGAGCACCAAGTCGCGATCGAGCGAGAGCCGCAGGTTCGTCTGGTCGTTCAATTGCTTGTGCACCGCCGCAAACAAATCCTTCGCCGTGTGCTCGCGGGCGGAGAGCGGCGCTTCAATCGGATCAGGATATGTCTCGTGACTAAGGCAGTCCTCCCGCCGCTGATAGTTTGTCTTGTAAAAATTGTTCGCCAGGCCGTTGTAGATCATCGCCTGTCCCGAGGCGACCGGCATGCCGTGGATCAGCTTCAGGGCCTCCTGCGTTTGCAGGCCGGCGATCATCGAAGAAATGGTCGGCGCCGTGGGGACTTTGCCCGCCTGGATGTCTTCCTGCCGCAAGAGCGGGCAACTGTAGCGGAGATTGATCAGGTGATAGTCGTTCTCGGTCATCGCGCACTCGTAGCACGAGCCGTCGGGCGGGGCGAAGACCTTCACCACGCCGTTGATCTCCTGGATGCCGCCGTCGATCCAGGGCGTGGTCGCCTTCCAACACTGGCGATTGACCCACAGCCGGGCCTCGCGGTTGTCGAGACAGCCGATCACCACGTCCGCGTCCCGGAAGAGCCCCAGCCCCACGTCGGTAATGATGTTCGCCGACATAGCCTGGATCTTCATCGCCGGATTGATGTCGGCCAGCGCCTGGGCCGCGGCCTCCGCCTTGGGCCGGCCGCAGTCCCGGGAGCGGAACAGCACCGAGCGGGTGAGGTTCGACTCCTCGATCTCATCGAAATCGACGATGGTGACCGTCCCCACGCCCAACAGTGCGAGGTTCTTGAGCACCTCGTTCCCCAAGGCGCCGGCCCCGACGACGATGATCTTCGCCGCCGCCAGCTTCTCCTGGTCCCACCAGGCGATCAGCCGAAAGCGGGCGTAACGGTCGTCGTCGTCAATGAAGAGGGGGTCGGGCATGAGGGAGGTGGTGGCGAAGGGCTGGTAGATTTGAAATTCGACGGGAATTCAGCCGGAGTAGTGGAGTGATGCAGTGTTGGAGTAATGGGGGAGGACGTTCATTTGGAACGTTTGCAGATACGAGATTTAATAGGAAGTCAGCAGGGGTGGTGGAGTGCTGGAGTAATGGAGTAATGGGTTTTCTTGTAATCCTGGAATCGCGACTCTTGTTCCTCCGCTTCCCCCATCACTCCATCACTCCACAGATTCTTAGTTTCGCCGCTCCTCCGATTCCTGGTCGCCTATTCTCCACCCGGCCTTCCCCAAACGCAAATGAAGCCGCAATCTTCGATCTCTTGCCCGCGCCACTGAAAGAAGCCGAACTCCTGTCCGACCGGATCGACCACCATCGCCACCTGCCACGGCTCGCTAAAGTAGTTGCGGTGGATGAACTTGTCGTGGGCCGAGAGGAAGATGCCGAACTTAGGATGCGTGTGATGCCAGCCCACGACGCTGTCCTTTGGGAACCGCCGGTCCCGCTCGCGGTGCATGGCCGACCACGTCTCGTGCGTGAAGGTAAGCGAGCCCGCCTGCGACCGGGCATCGACCGCCGGCAGGAAGTGCCGAATCTCGATGTAGGGCCGCTGGTCCTCGAACACGCCCCCCAGCAGGAATCCGCCCAGCTCCCGCGTCAGGTCTTCCTCGGAGTAATCGAGGATCTCCTCCAGCACCGACTCGTAGAGAAAGATCGGCCAGGCGTCGTCGTGAACGGCGCCGATCACCTTCCCTTGCGAACGGTCCTGCCTCGCCGGCGCGGGTTTGGGAATCGGCTGAAGCATGGGACGAAGCGGCGTGGGAACGGAGAACCGAACTCGCTTACAAGACGGGGACGGGGTGGTGGAGTGATGGAGTATTGGAGTAATGGGAAGAGTGAAGCGCCGAGCAATTCCGTCGATTCCGGATTCTCATCCCTCGCCTCCAGGAATCCCTTCCTCCAAGTTTCCGCATTTGCCACCCATCACTCCACTACTCCACTATTCCATCACTCCAAACTTGGCTCCTCGCTCCTCAGATTCCAAGTTACTCGATAAACATGATGTCCGAGTCGCCGCCGTCGAGGACTTCGGCGTCAATGATCTGGCCGGTGTCGATGAACACGACCTCCGCGGCCCGCGCCGGGCGCTGGCTCGCGGGAAGCGGCGGCGAGGTCTCGTCGCGAGCTTCGCGGCGCGGCGGCGATACGGGCGCGGCATTGGCCAGCTTGTCGCGCAGCGGCCGGCGGTCCAGCGGGAAGCGGAAGTCGGTCTGCGTCTTGGCCCACAGCGCGGCTTCGCGGTTGTACGGGCTCTCGACGTCGTAATTCTGGTAACGGATCATGTCCCAGAGCATCACGCACAGCTCGTCGAGGTTCAGGCTGGGAACCCAGTGCGTGCCGTAGCCGCCCAGGCACACGACGCCGCCGCCGGAGATGTTGGGATGGAAGATCGGCGACTTCCATTGCAGCTCCGGCATCATCCGCGGGTACGAGGCGCCGAGCTTAATGCTCACCTCGTGCAGATCGCGAGTGTGAATGCGGTTGCTCCCTGACGGGCGATAGGCGCCCTTCCCATGGAAGCGGATCAGGTACGCCTCGGCCGGTTCTCCCAGCGGCGTGAAGTCGAGAATGGTGCTCTCCGCGTGAAGTTTCTCCAGCGCGTTGCGATCGGTCCGCAGGCGGCGGGTGCGCGGCGATTCGCGTCGAACCATGACGTGTTCCTCCGTAGTGCAGGCGGCCCGCCTGCAAAAGTCCAGCAAAACAGGCGAGCCGCCTGTTCTACGATCGAGGCGAAACAGGCAAGCCGACTGTCTTTACGCGCCCGCGACGATCTCGGGATAGACGATGAGGTGATCTCCGTCGCGGACGGTGGCCTCCACCAGGGTCTGGTCCTCGCGGAGCCGCTTGCCCCCTTCCTTATGGTCGAGGCTGTAGCTCATCGGCTGGCCGTCGGGCCCCATCACCGGGAGGTTCATCTTGGTGATGATGTTGGGCAAAATCCGCTTGACGGAGACGCTGTCGGCGATCACCGCCTCGACGCTCTTGGCGCCGGTCTGATCCAGGAAGGTGACCCGCGTCCCTCGACGTTCTTGCTCTGCCATCGCGTGTTTCCCGAAAAAAAGATGGGGGGGCGAAATAACCGCTGGGGCGCACGCCGCGCGAAAGGTCGGCCGCGCGCCCTCATTCGGTATTCGCTGGAAACCGGTTTATCTTAGCCGAATTCACGGACGAGTCCAATGAAACGGCGACCGGACCCCAACGAAACGACGACAACCGTTGCATCGTCCGAACTCACGCGGCACAATGAGTTTTCGACGTTTTCCACGGATTCTCAAGCCGGGCCGAGCTGATGATGAAGCCGCACCTCCGCTCTTCCCCCATCGACCGCCGCTCCGCGCTCAAAGTGGGCGGGGCGGGACTCTTCGGACTCACGATGCCGCGGCTCTTGCAGGCAGCGGGTAAAACATCCATCGCGCCGCGGGCCAAGTCGGTCATCTTTCTCTTCCAGTGGGGCGGGCCGAGCCACATTGACATGTTCGACCGTAAGCCGGACGCCCCCGACGGCGTGCGGAGCCCGCTGGGCGAGATCGACACTACGCTCCCCGGCCTCAAAATCTGCGAGCAGTTGCCGGAAACGGCCAAGCGGATGAACAAGGTCACGCTGATCCGCACCGTGACCCACACGATGAAGAACCACAACTCGGCCGGCTATTACGCCCTCACCGGATGCGCGCCGCCGTCGGACGACCAGCGGCTCCGCGATTCGCCGGAGTTGTTTCCCGCATACGGCTCGGTGGTCGATCACCTGGCGCCGAATGCTGCGGGGATGCCGACCTTCGTCTCATATCCGCACGTGATTCGCGACGGCTCGATCACGCCCGGTCAGCACGCTAGCTTTCTTGGCAAGCGCCACGACCCGCTCTTCTTCCGCGAGGATCCCAACTCCGCGGACTTCCGCCTCCCGGAGCTGAGCCTGCCGGCGGGACTGTCGCTCGATCGGCTGCACTCGCGGCGAGCGATGCAGGAGGTAATCGACCGCCAATCGCGGCTCTTGGACTACTCGGCCGAAGCGGCGGGCTTCGATGACTACTACCAACGCGCCATCGGCATGCTCACCAGCGACCAGGTGCGGAAGGCGTTCGATCTCTCGTCCGAGCCGCCGGAAGTCCGGGAACGCTACGGCCGGACCACGTACGGCCAGAGCTGCCTCTTGGCGCGGCGGCTGGTTGAGTCGGGGGTGAAGTTCGTCACCGCGTACTTCTCCAACACGATCGGCGGACGCAGCAAGACCGACGGCGGCTGGGACACCCACGGCTTCGACGACACGCGGATGTTCCCGATCGTCAAGGCCTATCATCTTCCCATCACCGACCACACTCTTCCCGTGTTGCTTGATGACTTGGAGGAGCGCGGCCTCTTGGACGAGACGCTCGTGATCTGGATGGGCGAGTTCGGCCGAACGCCGAAGATCAACAAGAACGAGAGCCGCGATCATTGGCCGCAATGCTACACGGCGCTCCTGGCCGGCGGCGGCGTAAAGCGAGGGTTCATCTACGGCTCGTCTGACGCGCAGGGAATGTATCCCGACGAGCATCCGGTGCGGCCGGACGACCTCTCAGCGACGATGTACCACCTCTTGGGCATCGAACCGCAAACGGAAGTCTACGACCGCAACAACCGCCCGCTGGTGATCTCCCAAGGCGAGCCGATCTGGGACGTGATGGCGTAACGCAGGCGCCCTCGACTCCTAGGACCTAGGGGATCTTGAGAAGCTCCTTCCAGGAGCCGACCTCCAAGAGGCGCTTCGACATGCGATGCACTCGCTCCACGTCGTCGACTTTGTTGACGGCTTTCGTGACCGTGGCCGTCGGTTTTCCCAGGTGCAACTCCCCGACAAGAAGCAGCATCTGCCGCGCCTCTTCAAGCTGGCCCTCCATTCGGCCCTCCATCCGGCCCTCCTTTCGGCCCTCACGTCGGCCTTCCTTCAAGCCTTGCTCGACGATGTACTGGTACGTTGTTGACTCTTGCATCGTACGACGGGCTACTTTCGGCTCGGCATCCGCACCCCCTCCAGCACGGCGGCGGTGGCTTGGGATTTGTTGAGCACGTAGAAGTGCAGGCCGGGGATGCCGCGGTCTACCAGTTCCTGCACCTGGCGGGCGGCGAACTCGACGCCCACCTGGAACTGCCAATCGGCGTCGTCGCGCTTCGAGAGACGATCGATGAAGCTCGCCGGCAGCCGGGCCCCGCAGAGCGAGGTGATCCGCTGGATCTGAGCCAGGTTGGTGACCGGCAGGATGCCCGGCACGAGCGGCGCCGCGATGCCGATCTCCTCGTACCGCTCGCGGAAACGGAAGAAGTCGCTGTTGTCGTAAAAGAGCTGCGTGATCACCACGTCGGCGCCGGAATGCACCTTGCGGTGGAGGCACTCCAGGTCGGTGCGTTCGTCGGGCGCCTCCTGATGTTTCTCAGGATAGCCCGCCACGGCCACGCCGAAGTGCGGGAACTCGCTGTTGATGAGCGACACCAATTCGTTCGCGTAGCAGAAGCCTCCTTCGACCGCCTTAAAGGCGGTCTCGCCGCGGGGCGGGTCGCCGCGGAGGGCGACGATCGAGTCGATCCCCCGCTCGCTCGCCTCGGTCAGAAACCGGCGAAGCTGATCGGCCGTCGAGCCGACGCACGTAAGATGCGAGGCCACGGGAAGGCGGAATCGCTCTTTGACCTGCTGGACGATCTCCAAGGTCTTATCCCGCGTCGAGCCGCCCGCCCCATACGTGCAGGTGATGTAGCTGGGGCGGAAGCCGACCAGCCGCTCGACGTGTTCGTACAGCGACTTATCGCCCGCCTCCGTCTTGGGAGGGAACAGCTCGAAGGAAAGGCCGAATTTGCCCGGGCCGTAGGCGCGGACGAGGGCGTTGTTGCGTCGCTGAATCATGGGGCGGGAAGCGGCCGCGGCCGCGCTGCTGGCGGCGGCGCGGGCCCGGCGGGAAAAGGAAAAAGCCTTCAGCGGCAAGGCGGCGCCGTCAAGGCTTACATGTAACAATTGCATTTTGTCTCACTCTACAACGACATCGGCTCGCTCGCCAGTTGGCGTTCGTGCCGGGTCAGCTCGAACATATCGAAGATCAACTGCACGTCGCACGGCCGCTGCTCCACCTTCCGCCGGGCGAACATCCGCCGCTGCGTGGCCGTCATCACGTCGGGAGGCAGCTCCGTCACCTGTCCGAACAGCCGGGCGTAATTCACGTAGCTGGGAACGTTGGTGGTCACGTATCCATACAGCATGCTGCAGGCGCCGATGGTCTTGCCGGTGAAGATGCCGGTGTTGATGGCCGACTTGGCGTAGTCCCCCATCACGCAGCCGAAGAACTGCATCCCGGTGGCGACTTTCTCGCCCTGGTAGATCATGTTCACTTCGCCGTACGTGTTCTTGAGATCGCTGTTGCACGTCCCCGCGCCGAGATTGATCCAACTGCCCAGATAGCTGTGCCCGAGGAATCCGTGATGCTGCTTGTTCGTGTACGGCTCGACGATCGACGCCTCCACCTCACCGCCGATCTTGGTGGTGTGCCCGAGCGAAACGGCGTCTTTGATCGAGGCGTGCTCGTTGATGCGGGCGTGCGGCCCGATGTAGACCGGTCCCGCCAGATACGCATGCGGGCCAATGCCGGCGCCTTCATCGACGACGATCGGTCCATTCTTGCAGTTGGTCGAGAGGTGCTCGCCGAGCCTGGCCC
>JAHWKS010000261.1 GCA_019347795.1 Planctomycetota bacterium
GGCATCCCGCTGCTGTACTACGGCGACGAGATCGCGCTCCCCGGCGGCAACGACGCGCCGATCAGCGAACGCGAGGCGCCGGCGGGCAACGGCGAGGATCCCGCAACGCCGGTCGATCCTCCGCGGGCGATGGCCGGCGGCGGCGATTCGGAAACCAAGAAAGCTCCGCCGACCGGGGAACAACCCGCCGCTCCCGAGGAAACGCCTGAGTCGCGGCCGAGCGAGGCGGTCGTCCAGTCGGACAATCGCACGAGGCCTTCGCCGAAGAAAGCGCACGATGATCCGCTCGAGCCCTCTTCTCCGGAAGAAAGCGAACCGCCCCAACTTGTCCGGGCGAGTCCGCCGGAAGCCGCTGCGCCCGATGCGGCGCCCGTTGTCGAGAGGCCGATTCCGGAGCTGGATATCGATTATTCGCCTGGCAGCGTGCGGAAGAACGTTCACGTATTCCGCTTCGCCGCGGCCCGCGATGCGATCCGATCCCGCGCCTTCGATGAGGTGCTGGAGCGTGAGGGCCTCTCGTTTAGCGCCGTCGGAGCCGCCTCGGAGCGGGGATCTCCGCTCACGGCGGCGTCGCGGCCGGTCCCGGAGATCGACGTGATCGTAGCTCGCGGATACCCGGTGCACGTGCATCGGATTCTCGGCGTGCTGCGAGAACGCACCGATGAATTCCGGCCGATCGCGGTGTATCCGCTTCCGCGAGCCCGCGTGTTAGACTGGGTGATTGCGATTGCGGAGGATCTTCCTCCGATTCCCGAGACGCAGCCGCCGGGGGCGACGCCGGAGCTCAACCTCAACTCGCTCTCCAGCGGAAGCTCGGCGCTGAGCGACTACATGCAGCTTTCGAGCGATCCGACCATCGAGGCGTTCGCCTGGCGGGCGCCCCCGGCCGACGCGAAGCTGGTGGACCGTTTCTTCCCGATCCCCGAAGAGCCGTCGCCCCTCCGCGACGATCGGAAACGCCATGATCAGGTCAATCCGGATCTCAAGGTGGAGATGATGTTCATCCTCGTCCCTCGGCAGTGACGCATCGCGGGGGGTGGCGGCGGAGCGAAGCGACGCCCCAGCAGATCCACCGCGTCGTGCTGGGGCGTCGCTTTGGCTCCGCCGCCAGCCACCCCCTAAGGCGCTGTCCGTCTCGTTTCGTCTCTGGGCTGCCTCCGCTAAAATCGACGGTGTGGCGTCCGACTCTCGCATTCTTCGCGACGCCTTGTCTTGAGCCGACGGACCGAAAGCGTATGACGATCCTTGGGATTGGCGCCGACATTGTCGAGTGCCTGCGCATCGCAAAGATGATCGAGCGGCACGGCGAGCTCTTCCTGCAGCGGGTGTTCACGCCGTACGAGATCGCCTACTGCCAGGAGCGGAAGGCGGCGACGCAGCACTTTGCCGGCCGGTGGGCGGCCAAAGAGGCGGTCCTCAAGGCGATGGGGACCGGCTGGACCCGCGGCATAAGCTGGCAGGACGTCGAGGTTCGCAACGAGTTCGGCGGCAAACCCCAGATCGTACTCGGCGGCGGCGCCAAAGAAATCTGCGGCGGAATGGGCGTCCAGCGAGTGCTGATCACCATCTCCCATTGCCGCCATTACGCCACCGCTTATGCAATCGCCATCGGCGGCGAGTGAGGGACGAGTGGCGCGGCTCTGCGAGCCGCATAAGCATGGCACAGGGTGTCACGCTACTTTCTGTCGCGGTGGGGGTTTTGTTCTATAATCGCTGCCGACGCCGCTGCGCTCCGTGACTCTGAACGGGAGTAATTGTCGTGAACCGTCGCACAACTCTGCTCGCACTGGCGATCGCCGCCGCGGCCGGCGGTTACGCTTTCGCCGAGGATTGGCCGCAGTTTCGCGGCCCCAATGGCGCGGGGATCAGCTATGATGCGCCGCCTCCGCTCACTTGGAGCGAGTCGGAGAACCTGCTCTGGAAGACGCCGCTCCCGGGGCCGGGATCGTCCAGCCCGATCGTCGTCGGCGATCGCGTCTTCGTCACCTCCTACAGCGGATACGGCGACGGGCAGGACAGCGGGCGGGCGGCCGACTTGCAGCGGCATCTGCTCTGCGTCGATCGCAAGTCGGGCGACGTTCGCTGGCAGACGAGCGTGGACGCGGTGACGCCGGAGGATCCGTATCAAGGCTTCATCACCGAGCACGGCTATGCCTCCAGCACACCGGTCTGCGACGGCATGAATGTTTACGTATTCTTCGGCAAGTCGGGCGTGCTGGCCTTCGACATGGAAGGCAAGCAGCTTTGGCGGACGAGCGTGGGGACCGGCTCCGATCCGCGCGCGTGGGGCTCGGCCGCCAGTCCGGTGCTGTATGGCGACACGGTCATCGTGAACGCCGCCGCCGAGAGCGAGAAGCTGTTCGGCCTCAACCGCGCGACCGGCGACGTGGTGTGGGAGTCGGACGCCGGCGGCGCGCAGAACTCGTGGAGCACGCCGATCTTCCGGCCGACCGCCGAAGGACGCGAAGAGATGATCCTGCTGGTTCCCGACGAAGTCTGGGGACTCAACCCGGAAAATGGGAAGCTCCGCTGGTACTGCGAGGCGGACATGCAGCAGCCGGTCTGCACCAGCCCAGTGGGCGACGCCGGCGTGGCGTACGCGATCGGCGGCCGGCAAGGGGGCGGCACCGCCGTGAAGCTCGGCGGCCGGGGAGACGTCACCGAATCTCACCGCATCTGGGAGACGCGCGACTCGTCGTACGTCCCTTCGCCGGTGGTGCATGAGAGGCAATTGCACTGGGTCAACGACCGCGGTATCGCCTACTGCCTCGACACGACCGACGGCGAGACCATCTACGAGGAGCGGCTGCAAAGCAGCGGCCCCGCTCCGCGGTTCTACGCTTCGATCGTGCTGGTGGGAGATCGCATCTATGCCGTGAGCCGGAACGCCGGGACGTTTGTGCTTCGCGCCGGCGGCGAGTTCGAGCAGCTCGCCCAGAACCGCTTCGAGTCCGACGGCGCCGATTTCAACGGCAGCCCCGCCTTGAACGACGGCCAGATGTTCCTTCGCTCGAACCGATTCTTGTACTGCGTCGGCGAGAAGAGGTAAGGAGCGTTCGAGGAGTTATTGTCCTATGATACGGCGAATTCGGCAGGCTTCACCGGCGGGCAAGCCCACCGGTGATGGGAACGACCCTACTCGTCCAGCGGCTTTTGTCCCAACTGCCGTCGGAGTTTCGCCAATTCGACCTGGGCCGCTCGCAACTGCTCTTCCGCGGCTTGCGCTCGCGTCAGCAATCGGGCGCCGGTTTTGTGATCCGTCATGACCAGATCGGACCCCTCCAGACGCAGCGCGATTGCCAGGCAGCGGCTTACCAGTTCGCCGCGCGCATTCGGGCGAATCGGAGTCGCTCGCCGCTTGGCAAAACGGAACCCCTGGAGCGGCGGATCGAGGTAGTCCGCGGTCGGATCATAAAGAAAGTACTCTTGCACGCCCATCTCGCCATAGAGCGACGGTTTCGTCCTCGTCCTGGCGCCGCGTGGAGGATGAGGTCACTTCAGACACCACGTCGGGCGGCTTGCCTTCCTTCCACACTTTGTACGTTCGGCGAAAGCCCGGCTCGCAGTCCAGAACGACAAAGCAATCGGGCGCCACGTGGCGAAGGTTGTTTCCCTCCTCCGGATAGATCAGAAGATTGCCGGAGACATAAACCCGCTGCCCCTGATACCGCCAGCGTAGCAGGTCGGCGATGCGAATCATCCACCACTGATGCAGATCGGTTTCGCCCATCGGCAGCCCGTCCGACTCGGGATACTCAATCTCCGTCTTCGTCTCGATCGCAGACATGCGGCGCCTTCCTGCGGAGGAGGGTCCAAGTATCGTTATTGTAGCAGACTATGCCAACAGCTTTTTCACGACTTCACCATGCACGTCGGTCAGGCGGAAGTCGCGGCCTTGGAAGCGGTAGGTGAGGCGGGTGTGGTCGAAACCCAACAGGTGCAAGAGCGTGGCGTGCAGGTCGTGGACGTGGACGCGGTCTTCCACGGCGTTGAAGCCGAACTCGTCGGTCCGGCCGAGCGTCAGGCCGGGCTTCACCCCGCCGCCGGCCAACCACATGGTGAAGGCGTTGGGATGGTGGTCCCGCCCGTCGTCGCCGCCGCCTTGCACCATCGGCGTGCGGCCGAACTCGCCTCCCCAGATCACGAGCGTGTCGTCCAGGAGGCCGCGCTGCTTGAGATCCTGCACCAGGGCGGCGCTGGCCTGGTCGGTGTCCTGGCAGTTCTTCTTGAGGTCTTTCACGAGGTTGCCGTGCTGGTCCCACGCCTCGTGGAAGAGCTGCACGAAGCGGACGCCGCGCTCGATCATCCGCCGGGCCAAAAGACAGTTGTTCGCGAACGACGCCTCGCCCGGCTTCGCGCCGTACAGGTCCAAGACGTGCTGCGGCTCTTGCGAGAGCTCCATCAGCTCGGGAGCGCTCGTCTGCATGCGGAAGGCCATCTCGAACGAGTTGATCCGCGTGGCGATCTCGGGATCGCCCACTTCCGCCAGCCGCATCTGGTTGAGGCGATTGATCGCCGAAAGCGTATCCTGCTGCATCTTGGCGTCCACGCCGCCGGGGTTGGAGAGATACAGCACGGGATCGCCGCTGCCGCGGAAGGGCACACCTTGATACACCGTCGGAAGAAAGCCGCTTCCCCAGTTCGAGTTGCCGCCGCTGGGACCCTTCTTGCCCGAGTTCATCACCACGAACCCCGGCAAGTCCCGCGACTCGCTCCCGAGCCCATACGTCACCCATGCCCCAAAGCTCGGCCGGCCGAACTGCTGGGCGCCGGTGCTCATCAGAATTTGCCCGGGAGCGTGATTGAAGGCGTCGGTCACCAGCGACTTCACAATCGCCACGTCATCCACCACCTTCGCCAGGTGCGGCAGCAGCTCGCTCAACTCGGCCCCGCATTGCCCGTGACGGGCGAATTTGAACTTCGGCCCGAGGAAGGTCGAGTTAGGATTAATGAACGCCGCACGGTAGCCTTCGATCAATTCCTGGGGCGGCGTCTGGCCGTCGTACTTCGCCAGTTGCGGCTTGTTGTCGAACAGCTCCAGGTGGCTGGGGGCGCCGGCCATGAAGAGGAAGATCACCTTCTTCGCCTTGGGAGCAAAGTGCGGCGCCTTGGGCGAGAGGGGATTGGCCGCCGACGGCGCCGCGTACCCGCTCTCGTGCAGCAACTGGTGCAAGGCCGCGGCGCCCAATCCCACGCCGCACTCCCGCAGGAACCAGCGGCGGGAGACGGCGGAGAATGTTGGTTGGTTCATAGCGAATGAGATCTGGTCGAAGACTTCTCTAAGTGGCGGCGCCCGGTCAATTTGCCATTATTGCACACGGGGCGCCGTTTCGGCAAAGCGGGAGGGTACATGGCGCCCGCCTAGCGGCTAAAATGCGGCCTCTCCCGCCGCTCGCCATAAGTGCCATGATGCCGCCCGGCCGCCTCTCCTACGCGATCTTCATGTTGCTGGCGCTGGCGGTCTTCCTGGCGACGCGGCGAGTCGTGACGCGCGATTCACACTCGCCGCGGCTGGCCCCGCGCGAGCGTTGGGCGCTGACGCTGGCGGCATTCATCGGCGGGGCCTTCGGCGCCAAGGCGCCGTTTGTGCTGGCGGGCGGCGTGAGCGGGCTCACCCAGGGTGTGTGGCTCGCCGATGGAAAGACGATCACGACCGGCCTGGCCGGCGCCTATCTCGCCGTCGAGGCGACGAAATGGATGCTGGGAATTCACGCCAAGACCGGCGATGCCTACGCCTTGCCCCTGGCCGCGGCGCTGGCGATCGGACGGTGGGGATGTTTCTTCAACGGGTGCTGCTACGGGGTTCCCACTGCGGCGCCGTGGGGCGTCGACTTCTTCGGCGACCGCCCGCGGCATCCCACGCAGATCTACGAAGTGCTGTTCCACGCCGCGATGGCCGGCGTCCTGTGGGAGCTGCACCGTCGCGACTTGCTGCGGCTCCAGCGGCTGAAGCTGTACCTGATCGCGTACTTCGCCTTCCGCTTCGCCACCGAGTACATCCGCCCCGCGGCGCCGCAGGCCCTCGGCCTGACGTTTTACCAATGGACTGCGGTCGCCATGATTGTCGGACTGTCAGTCCAGTGGATGATGGATGAGCGGCGCAAAATTCGCTCGGCGCCCGTGCCGGCGTAAGAAGACATCCCTCAAGACCCGTCCCAGAGATGACAACGACACATCCCGCATCCGTGAAGCTGCGTCATGCTGGCGCCCTCGGCGCGCTGGTGATTGCCGGCGTTGTGGTCGGCTGCCAAGATCGGAAGCGGATGACAGTCGGAGGGGACACTCCGGTTACGACGGAGAGGCTGGAGGGGGCGCAAGTGAGCCGCGGGGGCGTCGCGTGGACGTTTGACCGCTCGATGGTTGTGATCGAAGGCGAGGATGGACCGCTGCCTGCCGGGCTAGCGGAAGCAATTGTCGGCGATGCATCGCCGCCGATAAGACGTGTCGAAGCAGCTTGGCGACTCGACCAACAAGCGGGCGTGCTGCATCTGGCCATTAGCAGCGTCGATGGCGAGGCGCTCGAGCGAGAAACCGCGCTTCCCATCAGACCCGCCGGTCATGTTCGTATCGACATCGGCAGTCGCCAATACAACATCATCCCGCGCGCCGCACAAAGCCCGTGAAGAAAGTGCAGGCGAGTCACTGCACTGAGAACGGCAGCGAGACGGTGTCGGGCTTCACGTTCTTCTCGAAGGGGCGGGTGATGTCCACTTCAAACGGCTTGCGGATGCTGTTGCCGGCGCTGTCTTCCAAGGCCGTGTCTACCACTAGGCGGTAGTCGCCGCGCACCCACGGTTTCGCCGGGATGAATCGCCAGCGGGTCTCGTAGTCGGCGACCTCGATCTCGCCTTCGACGGCTCCGCCAGCGCTGTTGAATACGTTTAGTACGCGCAGAAGCATCGCGTGATCGAGCGGTTCGGCGAAGCGAACTTCCAGCGGCGTTCGCGATCCTGCCGCTGGCGCCACAACCCGCCACTTTTTCGGATCGGGCTGCTCGTCATCGGGAGCGACGGCGTGGAATGACTTCTGATAGTCCTCCGCCAGCGGCTGACCGTCGGCGTCGGGCCAGTCGGCGGAGACGATCAGCGTGTACGGCTTCCCCTCTTCCAGCACCGGCCCCATTTCTTCGCGCGGCTTTAATCCGCGTTTAATTCGGCCGGGATCGAAGAACAGCGTGAAGCGAGTGCCGGCGCCGTTCCATAGCTCCTCGCCCAACTCGAGAAACGG
>JAHWKS010000262.1 GCA_019347795.1 Planctomycetota bacterium
GGCATCGCGAACGACGGACCCACTGCGATCGAAGCCGCGGCGACACTCGCGCCGGAAATCGTCCTCCTGGACATCGGCATGCCGCACATGGACGGTTATGAGGTAGCGCGGCGACTGCGGCAAATCCCCAATCTCGCTCCGCCGGTTCTCATCGCCGTCAGCGGTTATGGCCAGGCCGAGGACCGCCGCCGGAGCCACGAAGCCGGCTTCGACGATCACGTTCTCAAGCCGGTCGCCGCCGACACGCTGCAAGACCTGCTGGCGCGGCACGGGCCCTCCAGGTCCGGCGCCCGCGACTCCACGAGAACGGCGCTGGGGACGCTCGACTGACGTGGCGCGATTTGCCAATGGGCGATCGTTGTTCACAACGCCTCGGTCATCGTCGTCGTTTTCCCGCGACAGCCGAACACCGCCATCGCCAAGAAAGAAACCAACCCCGGCGATCGAAAGGATCGCCGGGGTTGGGGTGGTTCATCGAGAGATGACTACCCGGGGCGATTGCCCTCGCCCGCTAATAGTCGCCTCTTAGTCTCTGTCCCTCGATGAGTCCAACTTGCCGGGCGTTGAATTCCGGCACGGTCCACCGGCTGGCGTAGCCAACCAGCTCGCGACTCCAGCCCGCACGACGGCGGTGTTCGCGTTCGCTCCAGGTGGAGCGGATCTCCTCACAGGCTCGCCGGATCTCGTCCGGCGAAGGGTTGTGACGTGAGCGCGCCATAGACGCACCTCCCACGCTGGAGCCCCTGTGATGCGTGTCAGTCTAACACAGCCACTGCGCGCGGCAAGAGGAAAAGAGGGAGTCGAAGGTCGAAGAGTCCAGGCACTCGCTCCTGACTTTTCGACTTTCGACTCTTCGACCTTCGACTCTTCCACTCGCTTCACGCGACGGGGTTCGTGAGCGTGCCGATGCCGTCGATGGCGATGTCGATCACGTCCCCGGGGAGAAGCGTGAAGACGTTGGGCGGGATGATGCCTGTGCCCGTCAGGAGGAAGGCGCCGTGCGGGAAGGAGTTGTCGCGGGCGAGCCAGTTCACCAGATCCTCAAACGTGCGGGCCATCTCGCTGGTGTTGGTCTTGCCTTTGAACATCACCTGCCCATCGCGGCGGACCACCATCGCAATGCCGATCTTCTCGAAGGGGGGCATCTCGCCCGTGTGGTGGAGCGTGATGCAGGGGCCCAGCGCGCACGACTGGTCGTAGACCTTTGCCTGCGGCAGATAGAGCGGGTTCTCGCCTTCGATGTCGCGGGAGCTCATGTCGTTGCCGATCGTGAACCCCACCAGCCGCGTGCGCGAGTCCAGCACCAGCGTCAGCTCCGGCTCGGGCACGTTCCACTCGGAGTCCCGCCGGATGCGGACCGGCTCGCCCGGACCCGCCACGCGGTGCGGGGTGGCTTTGAGGAAAAGCTCCGGCCGGGGAGACGCGTAAACGCGGTCGTAGCAATCGGCCGACGCCGCCGACTCCTCCATCCGCGCCACCTTGCTGCGCTTGTAGGTGACGCCGGCCGCCCACACCTCTTGCCGGTCGATAGGCGCCAGCAGCTTGGCCTCGCTCAGCGGGATCGACTCGCTCCCGGAGGAAAGGATGTCGGCCGTCTCGTGCGGCTCCTCCTCTTCCAGGATATCCGAGAGCGATGCGAACTGTCCGCCGGAAAGGTCGAGCGGCAGTAGGTGGTCCTGCTCCAGCCGGGCAACCCCATCGACGCCCGCGTGATGAAAGCGTACGAGTCTCATGATAATGCGCCTGACAGTACGGAGTGTGCGGCGGCTCATGGAGAATAGGCCGCCGATCGTGGAAACACGTTACTGCACAGGCGCGGAGGCCCGTCCTACGCTATGTCCGCCCCTTGACCGGTGCGCGTAACAAGCGATATAGTAACACATTACGATACATGGAGTCACTCCGCCGCACAACTAAGTCTCCTCCCCATTCGGCGCCGGCCTCTGTCCGTTTCCTTCGTCTCTCTGGCTGCTCATGCCTCCCGTGGTGATCGACGTGAACAGCGCTGAAGATTCGCGCGATGTGGTGCATCGCGCGGTCCAGGCGCTCGTGGAAGGCAAACTCGCCGCCCTCCCCACGGAGACAGTCTACGGCCTGGCCGTGAGCGCCCTGAAGAAGCAAGCCGTGCTGCGGCTGATGGAGGTCAAGGGCCGGCCCGAGAGCAATCCGCTGGCGCTGGCCATCAAGAGCGCCGACGAGGCCGAGGACTACGTCCCCGATATGCCCCCCCTGGGCGTGCGGCTGGCGCGGCGCTGCTGGCCGGGACCGGTCACGCTGGTGTTCGACGACAACCACCCCGACAGCGCGCTGCGGCAACTGCCGAAGGAGGTGCAGCAGATTGTCTGTCAGCGGCGGACCATCGGCCTGCGCGTTTCCGCCCATCCGCTGGTCTTGGAGGTCAGCCGGCTTATCGCGGGACCGCTCGCGCTAACCAGCGCCAATCGGAGTGGGCAGCCCGACCTGGTGACCGGCCGCGACGTCCTCGCCGAGTTAGGGGACGATGTGGACCTGGTGCTCGACGACGGCCGCACGCAATACGGCCAATCGTCCACGGTGGTCCGCGTTCACCCAGATCGCTTGGAAGTGCTGCGCGAGGGAATCGTGAGCCAGTCGCATTTGAAACGGCTGGCGAGCCTGGTGGTGGTCGTGGTCTGCACCGGCAATACATGCCGCAGCCCAATGGCCGCCGCGCTGTTGCGGCATCGGCTGGCGGAGCGGCTGGGATGCAAGATTTCGGAACTCGAGGACCGCGGCGTGGTGGTGGCCTCCGCCGGGCTGAACGCCTACGGGGGCGGTTCGGCCGCGACCGAAGCGATCCAGACGATGTCTGCGCGCGGGCTCGATCTCTCGGACCACGTCAGCCAGCCGCTCACCGACCGCCTCGCCCGGCACGCGGACCTTATCTTCACGATGACCCGCTCGCATCGCGAGATGCTGCTTGCTCAATGGCCGGAAGCCGCCTCTCGCACGCATCTCCTCTGCGTCGATGGCCGGGACGTGACCGACCCCATCGGGGGCTCGCGGGAAATCTACGCCGCCTGCGCCAAGCAGATCGACGCCGCCATCGCCGTCCGCGTGGCGGAGATCGACCTGAAGTCGCTGGCGCCGGTGGTTTCTTAGAACAACTCTTCCGTGTCGCGAACCTGTAGCACGACGTTCTGCGCCGTGAATTGAAGCTGGGAGAGCCGCACCACCAAGAGCCTCGGCGCGCTTCTGGTTTTCAAGCTTGAAGATTCTTTGCGGCTCGGTGCAATCGTCGCCAGCCGCAGGGCCTAGCCCTGAGGGGATGGGACGAAAAAAATCGCGCTCCGACGGCCGATATTCCCCCCGTGCCCCTTCCCGACTCCGCCCCCATGCCCTGGGACGGAGCCTCGGACGCCACGGCCCCCACCCGGAGCTCGCCCCCACATGGTCAGCCATGCTTTGGAGTTAAAAGGACTGTCCGACCTTCGGCAGTACGTGTACGAAATGCTTTCGCATCACCACGATTTAGTTGTCGGCGCCTTCCCCATGACGGAGCGGATTCTGGTGCGGGGGGGCAAACCTTGCGGGATGTACTTTTGCCTGCACGGCCCTCGCAGCGTGCGGCTGACGGCGATTTGGGAAACCGATCGCAATTCGATCCTGTTCTACGGCGTCACCGGCGAGCGATTGTCCAAGACCGAGGTGGCGCCGGTCGCGGCCTTGGCGCCCGCCTGACGCACCTGTCCGACATCCAGAACAAGGAGGCTTTGCGATGCTGGTATTGTCCCGCCGGGAGGGGGAGCGCATTAAGCTGGGCGAGTCGGTGGTGATCACCGTCATCCGCCTTTCCGGCGACAAAGTGCGTTTGGGCGTGGAAGCCCCGCCGGATGTTCTGATCCTTCGCGAGGAGTTGGAGGTTTTCTCGGAGCCTCCAACGCCGGCGGGTTGAAGCTCGGGAAATTTTTCCGTCGAGCGACGCGAGTCACTCTCCCTCGTGATTCACAGCCGCGGTGCTTGGCCGCAGGACGAGGGCGGCTTCGCCTTGGAGGCGCCAGTTGGTTTCCGTCTCGGGCGGCGGGCTGCCCCACCCGCCGTAGCGGGCGTCTTCGCTGGTCCAGAGAACTTCCCACCGCCGATCGGCGGGGGGCGCCAACAGCGGCAAGGGGGCGGGCGCCAGATACACGTCCCGGCCGAGATTCACGATCAGCAAGCGGTCGTCCCCCTCCACCGCGCCGAAGAACCGCAGGACGAGCGCTTCTTCGGCCGCGATCTCGCCGTCCACCGATCCCGCCTCTTGCCGGGCGAAGACGGGATCCTCGCGCCGCAGCCGAAGCAGGTCCTGATGGAGGTTGTGCTCGGCGGCGTGGGCGCGGCGCTGGTTCGGGTCAATCTTGCTGCGGGCGAAGGTCATGGGGTCGCCGGGGTCGGGAAGGCGGGCCTGCATTTCGGGCGTGGCCAGCAGGCGGAACTGCGAGAGGAAGTCCGCACGTCCTTGGGCCACCTGACGGGCGATTTCCTCGTGGTGGTCGGCGAAGTAAAAGAAGGGCGTGGAGGCGCCAAACTCCTGCCCCTGAAAGAGCATCGGCGTCTGCGGCAAGAGGAGCAACAGCGCCGTGAGCGCGCGGTAGCGGCTGGGGCTGGTCAGCCGATGGAACCGCTCTCCGCTGCCGGAGTTTGCAAGCTGATCATGGTTCTGGATGAAGTGCACGAAGCACGTCGGGGGGCGCCGCAAACTCGGCGTCCCGCGGCGATTCTTTTGCCAGGAGTAGTATTGGCCCTGATAGAGAAATCCCCATTTGGCCGCGGCGAGGAACTCGCGGGCCGCGCCGCGGTAGTCGCTGTAGTAGGCGTCGGCCCGGCCGGTCACCGCCACCATGGCGCTGTGGTGGAAGTCGTCGTTCCAGAGCGAGTCGAGTCCGTAACCGCCTTGCTCGGGCGGCTGCACGAGCCGAACGTGTTGCGGCTCGTTTTCGCCGACCACATAAACCCGCTTGGGCGCCGCCGCGCGCGCGGTGCGGGCGATGGCGGCGATGATGTGCTCGGAAGATTCGTCGAAGATCTGCTGCGTCGCGTCGATTCGCAGTCCGTCCAGGTGAAACTCTTGCAGCCAGTAAGAAACATTCGTGAGGACGAACTCCCGCACACCGTGCGAGTTCGGTCCGTCGAAGTTGATCGCTTTCCCCCAATCGCATGGATACCGATCGGTGAAGTAGTCTTCCGAAAACTGCGGGAGGAAGTTGCCGTCGGGACCGACGTGGTTGTAGACCACGTCGAGGATCACCGCCAAACCCGCGCCATGGGCCCGATCGACAAAGCGGCGGAAGTCGTCCGGCGTGCCGTACAGCCGCGTGGGGGCGAAGAGGTTCACGCCGTCGTAGCCCCAGCCGAATCGGCCGGGGAAGTCGCCCACGGGCATGATCTCGAGAATGGTGACGCCCAGCCCGGCAAGGTCGGCGAGGTGCTCGCCGGCCGCCGCCCACGTTCCCTCGGGGGTGAACGTGCCGATGTGCATTTCGTAGATGACCTGCCCCTTCGCGCTGCGGACCCCTCTCCATGCCTGGTCCGTCCACGCAAAGGCGGAAGGATCGACAATCTGCGACGGACCGTGCGGGCCGTGCGGCTGAAACCGCGAGGCGGGATCGGGACAGGGCGCCGGATCATCGTCGAGCAGGAAGCGGTAGAGCATGCCGGCCTCCACGCCTTCAATCGAAGCGGCGAAGTAGCCGTCGTCGTCGGGACGCAACTCGACTTCGCGCGCGTTCTCGAAGCTCTCCTCCTCGGCGAGGGCGACGCGGATGCCTTGCCGCCGCGGCGCCCACACGCGAAAGCTGACGCCGCCGGCGAACACCTCGGCGCCGATCGGAAACCGCCGCTGGCAGCATGCATTCGCACGACGGATGGGACGGTTTCGCGGAGGCAACGTGCCCACAGGCGACCTTTGTGGATGGGGATCTCTTGGCCGGCGAAACTCGACCGTTTCACCTCGGCCCCTCGCCCACTTACGGCAAAAATCGCGCCGCAAAAGTTGGGCGGCGGCTCCCCCCGCACGGATAACGCGCCGCGTGCGCCGAGCCGCTCGCTTTCGCTGGGGACGCCTTTCGCGGAGCGAAAGGCGACTATGTCTACGCCTCTTCGGCGGCGCGGTGGGGTTCGAAGGTGGTGCGGCGGGATTGGGCGGCTTTCTTGAGGGCGTCTTTCGCCTGGCGGTAAAAGGATTCCTGGCTGCGGAGCTTCTTGCGGCGGGTTTTCACCGGCTGATAGGCCCCGTCGGGCAACAGGCGCCGGGCCTTGACCGTGTCTTTGAAGTACGTTTCCAGAATCGCGATCAGCCGGGTCTTGAGGGGCGGGTCTTCCACGGGAACCAACAGCTCCACGCGGCGGTCGAGGTTGCGGGGCATCCAGTCGGCGCTGGAGATGAACGTCAGGTCGTCCCCCCCGTGATGGAAGTGGACAATCCGCGCGTGTTCCAGGAAGCGATCGACAATGCTGATCACATCGATGTGCTCGCTCAGCCCCGGCGCCCCCGGCCGCAGGCAGCAGATTCCGCGGACGTTGAGCCGCACCTTCACCCCCGCCTGGGAAGCATGGTACAGCGCTTCGATGATGGCGGGATCGACCAGCGAGTTGACCTTGGCGGTGATCGCCGCCTTCTGGCCGCGCCGCTTCCGCTCAGTCTCGCTTTGGATCAGCTCCACGAGCCGATCGCGCAGACCCAGCGGCGCCATCTCCAGCTTGAGCATCCGCCGCGGCTGCGAGTAGCCGGTGATGGCGTTGAAGAACGTGGCCGCGTCGGCGCCCAGCGCGTCGTTGCACGTCATGAAGCTGACGTCGCTGTAGATGCGGGCGGTGGACTCGTTGTAGTTGCCGGTGCCGAAGTGGACGTACCGCTGCACCCCCTGCGGCTCGCGGCGGACGATGATGCACACCTTGGCGTGCGTCTTGAGCCCCTTTACGCCGTAGAGCACCTGCACGCCCGCTTGCTCCAAGCGATCCGCCCATTCGATGTTGCGGGCTTCGTCGAAACGCGCCTTCAGCTCCACCAGCGCCGTGACGTACTTGCCGCGCTCCGCCGCCCGCGCCAGGGCCTCGACGATGGGGCTGTTGCGGCTGGTGCGGTAAAGCGTCTGCTTGATCGCCAGCACGTCGGGATCGTCGGCCGCCTGCTCGATGAGGCGGATCACCGGATCGAAACTCTCATAGGGATGGTGCAGCAGCACGTCCTTCTGCGCGAGCGTCTCGAACATGCTT
>JAHWKS010000263.1 GCA_019347795.1 Planctomycetota bacterium
GGGCTTTAGACCGGTCTGTTACTTGCACCTTCTGATTCACTCGCCCTTTCTGATGTTTCACGCCCGCTCGTATAGTCCTTGGTGCCGATCAAGCCGTCTTGGACAGGTAAACAGGCCGCTGGATTTTTTATGGCGAAAAACGGATAAGTCGCCACCAGCGTATTGTCTAGATTAAAGGCGGCCAAAACTTTAAGCTTCTTATCATCCACAAATTGGAAGTGCCATTTCTTTCCGGGAGGCAAACCCCAAAACGTCGCCTCGCCGTGTGCTGACACCAAGTGTACGATAACAGGCTTACTTGTCTTGTTTTCGACACAGTCGCAGCAGACAACGTGGGCTGAGGCTTCCTCAGACGCAGTCTTTTTTTCTTGGGCGAGTGCAGCGGCAGCGGTTGCGAACACGCCTGCGCCAGCAGCCGTCATCATCTGTCGTCGATTCATCGTTTCGGTCCTTTCATCAAGGAAAAGGGAGAGCATGAGCGCTCTAGAGACAAGGTTTTTTCGTGCTAGGTCGTTGAGCCTCCTTTCTGGGAGTGTTCGGTGAGGTCGTGGAGGTAAGTAGATGAGAACGTATTTCGGCAGCGAGAGCTAGTGACGATCGTTGACGATAGATCGCCCAAAGGCGTTGGAGAGACTTCACATCGGTCGCCAATACACGCCCTGTCCAGTTCCGTCGCTGCCGAAGTGGATAATTGGGGCTTGCAAGGTGCGGTTGAGGCGGCCGAGGGTGTCGTGGAGGCGGACGGCGGGGACGATTTCGCCTGCGGGCGGGAGGGGATCGTCGATGCGCTGGGGCCAGCCGGATTCTTGGAAGGCGGCGAGGATCAGCTCTTGGTTGGGGGCGGGTTTGCGGAAGTGTTTCACTACCACGCCGCGGTAGCGGAGTTCGCGGCGCACCGGGTCCCAGTGGGGTTTGGCGGCCGGGGCGGCGTCGGGAGCGTCGAGGCGGAGACGTGTTGCTCCCACTTGCTCCACAAGAGCCGTGATCTGGCACATGAGGGCGGCGCCTTGCTCCGTGAGCACGTAGGCGTGGGCGCTGTATCCATTCATGCTTCGGCCCGTCAGGCCGTTCGCCGGTGGGGGGTACGCCAGCGTGGCGTAGTCCACGTAGCGACCTTCGATCAGCCAGCGGAGATCCTCGCGCGTCATGCCGGCTTCGTACAAGGCCGCGCCGGTTACGGTGAACTCCCAAGGATCGTCGCCGGTGTCTCGCGCAGCCACGTACTGCCGCCACAGAAGCATCATTCCCGGCAGCAGGCGGGGAAGCGCATGAACGGGATTGCGTCGAGCAAATAGGTTGTCGCGATCATCCAACATGTCTCTCTCCTGCCCTTGGTGGCGAGGCGCGCACGGGGAACGTGGCGACTCAAAATGAGTGAAGCGTAGCTGCCAGGCATGAAGACCGCGCGAACGCGGCGCGAGGCAAAACGAGAAGCAAGCAGATGGAGAGTCCACCACCTCCTGACTGCGGCACGAGAGCTTCAACCGCCGATGGTGAAAGACTTCCCCTCATTAATAGTCGGATAACTCGCAAAAACGGACATGAAAAAACGAGTCCCGGCGGAGGCGCTGCCGCGATAAGCCCTTCGCCGCCAAGGGCTTGCGGCGCAGAAAAAAATGTTAGCGCCCGGGCGAACGCATAAGGCGGCAGACATGCATTTTGCCTTCGGGAAAGCGCGCCTCGCCCGCCCCGGCTGGTTTTCGTGCCTGGACGAATAAGCTATCTTCTCGCCATTGCGGCATTCGACGCGGCAACCTCATCGTCTTAAGAAGAAGAACCATGGCGGCGACGCCTCGGCGGTCCTCCGCGTCTTCCACGGCCACCGCGAAGCGCGGGCGGAAGAAGAGTCCAAAGAAAGGGAAGCAGCAGCCCAAGCTCGATCGACTTCGCAAGCCGGAGGAAATGTCCATCGAAGCCTGGCAGCGGGAGCTGCGGCGGCAGTTCGGGCCCGAGCAGCCGAAGCAGCTCACGAACCAAGCCGGCAACGCCCGTCGGAGTGAACGCGTTTTCCGTCCCATCCCATTCCCCGTTCGGCCCAACGTCGTGCGACATGTCCGATAACCCCAATCCCTACGAGACTCCCGGCCAGCACGCGCCGGATCGCGACGGCTCTTTTGGCGACGTCGTCAAGCAAGGGTTCGCCGCGGCGCATACCACACCGGCGGGTATCGCCTGGATCTTCATTCTCTTCGCGCCGCTCCAGTTGGCCGGGGCGATCGTGAACGCCCTCATGTTCGGGAGCGACTTCTTCGCGAAGATTCAGAGCGAGGAATTTCGCAACAGCGGCGAGCCGCCGCCGGAGATTATCGGCATCGGCGCCGCCGGCTGCTCGATCTGTCTCTGGATGCCGGTCATCCTCTTCGCGTTGCCCTGGGTCGCCGGCGGGGCGCTCGGGCAGATTCGTGATCGCCTCACCAATCAGCCGCGGCAATCGTTCGGCGCCCACGGCAGGCGGCACTATGGGCCGTTGCTGGCGCTGTTGCTCGTGCTGTTGGCCGCAATGATCGCCGTGGGGGTGGTGAACGGCATCGTGGAGCAGATCATCACCTCGACCGCGATCGAGCCGGGAGATCCGATGACTATGGAGCAACTTCGATCGCTCTCGCGGCATCCGGCCAACATCGCCGCGTCGGTGGTCACCGGCCTCTTGATGACTGCCGTGGGGACCTTGTCGAACCTCATTGGCGCGGCGATCGTGTTCCGCGGCCGCGGGTTCGGCGACGGGTTCAGCAGCGGGTTCGCCTTTTGCTCGAACCACTTCGGCGACGTGGTGAAGCTATACCTCGTGTACGTGGTGCTCATCATCCCGTTATCGTTGCTGCAATGGGTCCCGAATTTCGTCACGCCCACGGTCGTGCTGGCCGCCGTGGTGGGACTGGCCAGTGGATGTTACATCGCATATCTGACCGTCGTGAACTATGGGCTGGCCAGCTCGCTCTATGCGGCTCGGGCTGAGCCAATCGCCCCGGTCGAGGCCATCTGAAGCGAGCTTTAGCCCTTCACCACGCCGATCGGCTTCATGCGGGCGACTTTCTTGGCGAGGTTCGCCTGGTGAACCACCTCGACCACGAGGTTCACGTCCTTGTACGCCTCGGGCTGCTCCTCGGCCAGGCCTCGCCAACTGTGGGCGCGGGCGGTGACGCCGAGGGCCCGCAATTCGTCGCCGATCTTACGTCCCTGCGATCGCTGCACCGCCGCCTTGCGGCTCAGCGCGCGGCCGGCGCCGTGACAGGTGGTGCCGAAACTTTGCTCCATGCTTCCTTCCTGGCCCACAAGAACGAAGCTGGCCCGTCCCATGTCGCCGGGGATCATCACCGGCTGTCCGACTCGCTTGTACAAGTCGGGGGTCTCGGGATGATTCGGCGGGAAGGCCCGCGTGGCGCCTTTGCGGTGCACCCAGACCTTTCGCTCCTTGCCGCCGGTAGTGTGCTTCTCGAACTTGGCGATGTTGTGCGCCACGTCGTACACCAGGTTCATCTGCATCGATTGCCACTTTTTCCCCAGCGCCTTCTCGAACGCCAGCCGGGCCTGGTGCATGAGTAGCTGCCGGTTGCACCACGCGAAATTCGCTGCGGCGCACATCGCGCCGATGTAATCCTGCCCCTCGCGGCTGTCGATCGGGGCGCAGGCCAGTTGCCGGTCCGGCAGGTGAATGCCGTACTTCTGCGGAATGTTCCGCAGCCGCTTAAGCGCGTCGTCGCAAACCTGGTAGCCCAGCCCCCGAGAGCCGGAGTGGATCATCACGCAGACCATGTCCTTCTCCAGGCCCATCGCCTTGGCGGCTTCCTCGTCAAAGATCGCCTCGACGATCTGCACTTCGAGAAAATGATTTCCCGAGCCGAGCGTGCCGCACTGGTCCTCGCCGCGGGTGAGGGCCCGCTCGCTCACGAGGTCCGGTTCGGCGCCGTCCAGCCGGCCGTGGGCCTCGGTGTGGTCGATGTCGCCTTGCGTGGCGGCGTCGCGGTCCATCAGGTAGCGCGGCCCCTCGGCCATGAGCCGCTTCAGCTCTTTCGGCTTGAAGCGATGCCGGCCGCCTTTGCCGACTCCGGCGGGGACGTGCGAGAAGAGCTGGTCCATCAATCCGTCCATATGCGGCTTCACGTCCTGATAGAAGAGATTGGACCGCACCAGCCGCACGCCGCAGTTGATGTCATAGCCGACGCCGCCGGGAGAGATGACGCCGCCTTCTTCCGGATCGGTCGCACACACGCCGCCGATGCAGAACCCGTAGCCCCAGTGGATATCCGGCATGGCAAGGCTGGCATGCTGAATGCCGGGCAGAAACGCGACGTTGGCGACCTGCTCGGGCGCCTGGTCCGCGCGGATGTGCTCCAGGAGCCCCTCATCGGCGAAGATGAGACCATCGACGCGCATCCCCTCGCGGTACGACTTGGGAATCCGCCAGCAATAGTCGTTCACCTTTTCGAGCGGTCCGGCGTAAGCGGCTTTGGTGGACATGTCTATCGAAGAGTCAAAGTGTCAAAACATCGAAATGTCACAGAGTCGAACAAGCATGAATCAACCTGATTAGCGGCGAGGCTTGCCCCGCGCGTTTCTCGCGGCACGAACCGCCTCGCCGTCAAATATCGACGATCACCTCCGCCTGCCATCCGTCATCCGTCTGCTCGACTTTCAAGCCGTGGTACGTGATCGCCTTCACTTCATGCTCCAGGCGGTGGCGCTCGCCATCAATCGGTTCGCCGCGGCACGTGGCGCTCAACCCGCTCTCGTCGATTTTCACGTCAAAATCTACAAGCAAAAGATGTTCCGTGTCGAAGATATAGAGCAGTTCCGTGAGCCAGTCGAAGAGCAGGTACTCGCGATCCTCGCCTGCGACGGAGATTTCCCTTACCTGGACCGGTTTCACGTCGTCGAGGTTCGCGACCGCTATCGAGGCCAGACCGCGACCCGCCTCGGCGAAGAGTCCCGGCAGGTCGGCCCACCGCACCCGCAAGCCCACATCGGCGGTATGTTCAAAGATTTCGTACATTCAGGCCTCGCCGGTCGGCGGCGCCGCTCGGCGGCGCCGCTCGGTTTGTTGACACCCGCGGAAACGCCGCGCTACAATTCCAAGCCTTAACCGTTGTACCCGATTTCCCTTGGGAGGATATGCAAATGGCCAATCTAGCCGAATTCACAGACGCCAATTTTGAGAGCGAGGTTCTGCAGTCTTCGCAGCCGGTGCTGGTGGACTTCTGGGCCCCGTGGTGCGCCCCGTGCCGGCAACTGACGCCGGTGGTCGAGCAGCTCGCGCAGGAGAACGCTGGCTCGGTCAAGATCGGCAAAGTGAACGTGGACGATAATCAGGGGGTCGCCGGCAAGTACGGCATCATGGGAATTCCCGCACTTTTGTTCTTCAAGAACGGCGAAGTGGTGCAAAAGCTTTCCGGGGCGCAACCCAAGCACAAGCTGCAGGAAGTGCTGGATGAGCTGAAGGGATAACCGTAGCTTGACTCTCTGAGTCGAGCAGCGCTCGCTGAACTGCCAAGGCTCGACTCGGAGAGTCAAGCTACCGCCGCCGGCGCTTTTTGCGGCGCCGGGCCGGCTTGCCGCCGAAGTACGAGGCGCCGGGATGCACCAGGAACCGCCCCCGGAGCGCCTCGCGGCCCAGGAGCATGCGAAAGCCCATCTCATCGCGGCCGGCCAGTGTCAGCTCGATCGGCCAGATTTGCCCCAGCAGGGCGACCTGCGTCACGATCACCGGCCGCAGGCTTTGATGTCCTGTGCTGCTGCGTACGGGGCGTCGCTCCAGCAGCTTCGCTTCCGCTCGGATCGACTCCTTCGTGCTTCGCTGCAGCGGATGGAGGACGAACCGCACCCACGTCTCGCCGCCGTGCTGGAACTCCTCGATATCCCAAGCGTGCAGCGATGAGGAGCGGGCGCCGGTATCGGCCTTGGCCTTGATTCGCGGCACGCCCAACTCGGGAAGCGCGATCCACTCCCGCCAGCCGATCAAAGGAAGGTCGGGAGAATCGAGATGGGCAGCCATTCCACCTGTGGGTGCGTCTACGGCTTCCTCCACGCGGCAAGCAGGCCCGCGCAGAGCGGACAGGGAGCATCCTCCACATGGTAGCGGATGTCGCGGTAGTCGTCGCTGCCGGGCGCGTGCAGGTACTTGCGGAGCCGTTCCTTCTGCGGACAGAGGGCGCCGGCCTCGTCCATGATCCAGTGGAACAGGTCGCTGACGCTTGGCGCCTGCACCTGGCCGTTGTTCTTTCGCTTCCCCTGGTAGGGGTGCTCCATCTCGCGGCGATAGAACGTCTGGAACACCGTGCGATGCACGTCGTGCTTGCTCATCAAGTCGCGGAGCTTGAGCCGGGCGTCGCGGCGGGCCTTGTCCACGGCGTTCCGCTCCATGCCCATCGCGGCGGCGGTTTCGTCGGCCGTCTCGCCGCGCAGCATCCGCTCCAGGATCTCCTTCCCCGAAAGCATTCGCGGCTGCGACTCGCACCGCCGGCTGTACTCTTCGAGGATGTCGCTGAGCAGCTTCTTCTTCCGCTCGTAACGCTCGCGATCGGCGGCGTTCTCCAGCGGCGTCGGCTCGCGGCCGGGGACCTCCACCGGCCGCACCTCGCCGTCGTCGCTCCGCCCCGCAAGATCTTCGAGCATCTGCAGCTCGCCGCGGCGCTTGAGATCGATGATGCGGTTCCTCGCCCGCCAGCAGACGTACTGCCAGAGCGTCGTTTCCACGAACGGCTCTCCGTTTTCGATCTTTTGCAGCAGCTTGAGGAAGACCCACTGCACGACGTCCTCTCGCCAGCCGACGTCGCTGACGCCCGACATGCTGCGGACGATGTTCAGCAGGTGCTCGCGCTCGGCGGAAAACAGCCGGCCGACTTCCTCGGCGGTGGGAAGCGAGCGGGGCGGGTTGGGGGCGACGGTGGTCATGAGCGGGATCCTCCACGCAAGACGTTGAGGTCGCGACGCCGGGGATCGAACAGCTCGATCCGCTCATCCACGTCGCCGCCGTTCTGGTAGTCGGCAAAGATCTGGGCCGCCTGATCCTCATCGCCGCAGACGACCAGACGCTGGGGACACGCTAGCGGCGAGCGAAGGTTCCGCCACTCCCCGTCGGCCGCCTCCTCGTAGACCGCGCCTCCTTCGGCCGAGGCGGACAGGCCGGCGTCGGTCCAGGCGAAGCGCACTTCCCGGCATGCCAGCCGAGACGCGGGAACATGCGCCCGCTCGCCGCGGCCGAC
>JAHWKS010000264.1 GCA_019347795.1 Planctomycetota bacterium
CCCGTAGCGTCGGCGAGCTCTCGAAGGTGGAAATCGACGCAATCTACGCCGCCCCCTGCCAGGCCGCCCAGCAGACCGCTCACGCCCTGGCCGCCGATCACGATGTGCGGGTGAAGGTGATCGAGAAGCTGCAGAACCTGAACCAGGGATTGTGGCACGGGAAGCTGATCGAGGAGTTGAAGAAGAACCAGCCCCGCGTCTATAAACAGTGGCAGGAACATCCCCAATCGGTCTGCCCGCCGCAAGGGGAGCCGTTTGCCCATGCACAGACCCGCGTGCGGGGCGCGCTGGCGAAACTGCTCAGGAAGCATCGCTCGGGAATCATCGCCCTCGTGGCGCCCGAGCCGGTGGCCAGCCTGATTCGCAGCGCGCTGACGCACGGCGAGTTGGGAGATCTCTGGAAAGCTGAATGCGAATGCGGCGATTGGGAGCTGATCGATGTCGGTCCGGCGCCCGCCGCTAGCTACTGAGTCCATGGCGGATTCCGCGGAGCATCGCGACAACTCGGAGGAAGCGGGACGGCGGCCTAAGCGCGGCGTGCCGGAGGGGCTGTGGCTGCGCTGCCCCGGCTGCCAGCAGACGGTGTTTCGCAAGCAGGTCGAGCAGCTTCTCAGCGTCTGCCCCGAGTGCGATCATCACTTCTACGTCTCCGCCCAGGACCGCATTCGCCAGGTGCTGGACGACGGCACCTTCGAGGAGTGGGACGCCGGACTGCGTCCCACCGATCCGCTGGGCTTCACGGATAAGACGCCGTACCGCGAGAAGCTGATCGCCGAGCAAAAGCGGACCGGCTTGACCGATGCCGCGATCACCGGCGGCGGCATGATCCGCGCCCGCCGCGTGGCGATCGGCGTCACCGATTCCGCCTTCATCATGGGAAGCATGGGCTCGGTCGTGGGAGAGCGGCTCACGCGACTCGTGGAGCGGGCCACCGAGCAGGGATTGCCGCTGATCATCATCAGCGGCTCCGGCGGCGGCGCCCGGATGCACGAGGGGATTCTCTCGCTGATGCAAATGGCGAAAGTCTCGGCCGCACTGGCGCGGTACGATCAGGCGGGCGGGCTGTTTATATCCGTGCTTACCAATCCCACGATGGGCGGCGTGGCGGCCAGCTTTGCTTCGCTGGGCGACTTGGTGATCGCCGAGCCGAAGGCGCTGATCGGCTTCGCCGGGCCGCGAACAATCAAGGCCACCATTCGCCTGGAGCTGCCCAAGGGGTTCCAGACTAGCGAATTCCTGCTGGAGCATGGCTTCATCGATCGCATCGTTCCCCGGGCGCAGCTCAAGAGCGAGATCGCCCGCGCCATCGACTATTGCGGCAAGTAAAAGCGGTTCATCATGCGCGTTCTTTCGGGAATTCAACCCACCGGCCGGTTCCACTGGGGCAATTACTTCGGCGCCATCCGGCAGTACATCGCCTTGCAGAACGAGGATGAGGCGTATTACTTCATCGCCAACCTGCACGCGCTGACGACCATTCGCGAGCGCGACGTGCTGCGGCGAAACACACTCGAGGCGGCGATGGATCTTTTGGCCCTCGGCCTGGATCCGCAGAAGGCGACGCTGTTCGTGCAGTCCGACGTGCCGGAGGTTTCCGAGCTGTCGTGGATCCTGATGACGATCACCTCCCGCGGCCGGCTGGAGCGTTGCCACGCCTTCAAGGAGAAGAAGTCGAAGGGGCTGCCGGCCGACATGGGCCTCTTCACTTATCCCGTGCTGATGGCGGCGGACATTCTGGCCTACGACTCGAACTGGGTGCCGGTGGGGGAAGATCAGGTGCAGCATATCGAGGTTTGCCGCGACCTGGCCAAGGCGTTCAATCACCGTTACGGCGAGGCGTTCGTCGTCCCGGAAGCCCGCCTCCTGCCCCACGCCGCCCGCGTGCCCGGCACGGACGGCGAAAAGATGTCCAAGAGCTACAACAACACCATCGAGGTCTTCGAAGACGTGAAGGCGATGCGCAAAAAGGTGATGCGCATCGAGACCGACTCCCGGCCGATGGAAGAGCCGAAGGCCCCCGAGGGGGATCACCTCTTCCAGCTTTGTTCGCTCTTCGTCGATGCCGAGAAGCGCGAGAGCCTGGCGGATCTCTATCGCCGCGGCGGCTTCGGCTACGGGCAGGTGAAGAAGATGCTCGCCGACGAGGCGGAATCGTTCTTCGCCGCCGCCCGCGAAAAGCGCGCGGAGTTGGAAGCCCATCCCGAGCGCGTCACGGAAATTCTCGCCGACGGCGCGACCCGCGCCCGCCGCAAAGCGAGAGCGGTCCTCGACCGCGTCCAAGAGGCTTGCGGATTATGATACTAGCAACCACGTTATCTGCCAAACGAGGGTTTCCGCCCTTCCGCCCCAACGGGGCAGCCATACGATAGCCCAGGGCAAGCGCAGCGGCGAAGCCGCGAAGCGCCGCCCTGGGAACTCAGTCACCCAATTCCGAAGCCCTGAAAGGGCGACACCATGACTCGTCAATCCAAAATCACCTATCGCGGAATTGTTCGCGGTGGTGTTGTGGAATTCATGGATGGACCAAAGCTGCCAGACGGCACGCGCGTCCAAGTGCAACTCATGCCGCACGACGCCGGCGATGCAGACATCTCCGACGCGACCGGCTGGCCGCCCGGCTACTTCGAGGAAACCTACGGCGCCATTACCGACGACACATTCATTCGTCCCGATCAAGGCGACGCCTGATAATTTCAAGTCCGCCTGGGGATCGTTCACTGATGTCGCATGTCGAGTTCCGACAATTTCATCGACGGCGTCTTCAACTACTGCGATCGCTGGTGTGAGCGGTGTCCGCTCACGACTCGCTGCCGGGTGTTCGCATCCGAGCAGCAGTTTCGCGAGGACGCGGCCCGTAGTGATGACGAGAACGCCGAATTCTGGTCCGCGTTGGACCAAGTCGCGGAAGATTCAATCGACGATGAGCCGCTTTGGGTCGGCGATGAAAACGACACTTCGCACGAGTCGCGGCTGGACAAGTTGGCGGAGCGAGACCCGCTCGTGCAGCTTTCCCGCGATTATGCGATGGCCGTTCATCGATGGCTGCAAGGACACGAGGATGATTTTTCCTCGGAAGATGATCGCATGCGCTCGACCCGCGATCCCGTCTCCCCCGGCGAAGCGCTGGAGGTGATTTCCTGGCATCACTTCCAGATCTCGGTGAAGCTGGCCCGGGCCGCGGGCGGCCGGGATTCCGCGGAGCTCGAGGACGAAGATGAGGACAAATCGTGGGATGCCGGCAGTGGCTGGATCGACGACGAGGAAGAGGAAATCCAAGACATCGTCCGCCAGACTCACCTGCACGATGCCGACGGCTCGGCCAAAGTAGCGCTCTTGGGCATCGAGCGCTCGATCGGCGCCTGGACGATTCTCCGCGACGCCTTCCCGGCCGAGGATGAGCAGATTCAAGACTTCCAGCGCCGCCTGGCTCGGCTGCGGAGAATGCTGGTGGCGGAGTTTCCCGGCGCCCGCACGTTCCGCCGTCCGGGATTCGACGATTAACGGCAGCATGCCGCCGACTCACCTACTCTCTCGGCTTCGCCGCTGGTCGGCCCGACCTCGGCGCCATCGCCGCGATCTTTTCGATCGCACACCATCGCTGTACCGGCTTTGCTTGAGGCAACGGTGGTCGCTACCATCACGGTATGTCGCACGTCTATGACGCCAGCACAAAGTATCTTTTGGACGCTCGCCTGGCGGATTGGCTCCCGTTGTGCGGGTACAGCACGTCGGCGCAGGTCGAGGTGATCGACGCCGACCTGGCCACCGTCACCGCCGCTGCGGACCGCGTGTTGCGGGTGAATGAAGATCCTGCGTGGCTGTTGCACGTGGAACTGCAGTCCAGCCGCGATCCGGATTTCGCCGACCGGCTGCCGGCGTATAATATCCTGTTGGAGCGCCGTCACCACCGCCGCGTGCGGACGGTTGCTGTACTGCTGCGGCAAGCAGCCGACGCCCCGGAGCTAAGCGGCGTTCACCAGCGCGGCTTCCCGGGCGAATCGCCTTACCTGACGTTTCACTACCACGTGGTGCGTTTGTGGGAACTGCCCCCGGAAACCTTTCTCAGCGGCGGCCTCGGGATCGTGCCGCTTGCGCCGCTCGCGGCCGTAAGCGAGGACGAGCTTCCGGCGGTCGTGCACCGCATGGAGGAGCGAATCGGGGAAGCCGCGACGCCGGATGAAGGCGGCGTGCTGTGGACTGCGGCTACCGTGTTAATGGGATTGCGCTACAGCAAAGCGCTCGCTGCTGAACTACTTCGTGGAGTGCATGGGATGAAAGATTCCGTAACCTATCAGGCGATTGTCGAAGAGGGGGAGGTGAAGGCGTTGCACAAGATCCTCCTCGTTCAAGGCGCCAAGCGATTTGGTCCTCCGAATGAGTTCATCGAGCAGGCGTTGCGTTCCATCACCGAAGTGGATCGTCTGAACGACCTCGCCGGCCGCATCCTCGATGTCTCAAGCTGGGAGGAGCTGTTGGCTACGGACTGATTTCGTGGAGTGCATGGGATGAACGATCTCGCCCGAGGATGAGCAGATTCAAGACTTCCAGCGCCGCCTGGCTCGGCTGCGGAGAATGCTGGTGACCGAGTTTCCCGGCGCCCGCACGTTCCGCCGTCCGGGATTCGACGATTGAGGTTCGGCCTCGCCGCCCGACTTGCATGGGACGCTCAAGACATCAGCTCGCCCAACTGGTGCTCGAGCTTCGCCACCGTGTCCCGCAGCTCGCTCATCTGGCGGACTTCTTCGCGGAGGCGGGCGACCGCGGCTCGCAGCTCGGCCACCTCGACGCGCAGCTCCGCGATCACATCCGGCGGCGCCGAAGCGGCGGCCGATCGCTCGACCGGGCGCGATTCATTTCGCGGCGGCGATGACCCTCCGCCGGCGAAGCGGCGACGCAACTCTTCCATCTCCCGCTGCGGATAGAGATTGTGCGCGACCACCTGGCCGCGCCCCTCGGGAGTGAGCGAGACGACGAGGTTCTTCTCGATCAGCGACTGCAGGATCGGCCGGAGGGTTTCGAGGCTGTCGATCGGGTCCATCCGCGCCGCCCGGCCGCGCAGCTCGCCGACCGTTTGCTCCCCTCGCAGGAGCAGCTCGGCCATGACCGAAAGCTCGACCTTGTCCACGCCCAGCCACTCGTAAAGATAGTGGCGATACTTGGGGACGCGGCCGTCGCCTTGAATCTCCCCCACGGCGCCCCACTCCCGAAGCTGCTCCAGGGCCGACTCGACCTGATCGGGCGCCAGCTCCATCTGCGGTTCGCGATTGCTCTTCTGGTTACACCCGGTCGTGAGCGCATTGAGCGTAATCGGGTACGCGTTGGGTGTCGTCTTCGCCTTCTCGACCAGCACCCCCAGAATCCGCCGCTGATGCGACGAGAGCGGCCGCCACTGCGGCGCCTGCTTTTCCTGCTCCTGCGCCACCGCCATAGCCGCCTCCCTAAGCCAAAGCATCGAGAACCACACGCGGCAATCTACGAACGCCGCCCCCGCGAATCAAGGGCTTCCCGATTATAGGAAATAAGGTGGTGCGGCGGGATCCCACGCATGGAGGCTGGGAGCGCGGTTTTGCCGCGGCGCGCATCACGGCTCGCGGCGGAGATTCACCGACGGCGGCGTGTTTTGCGCGGCGTACCACGCCTTCCAGGCGGCCTTGTTGAAGCCGTGGTGGGTGCCGGTCAGTACCGTGAGGGCTTGGAGCACGGTGGGGTTCTGCACCTCGCGCTCCACGATCTTCGGCTTGCCTCCCATCGAGAGGCCTCCGCCGCCGCCGCCAGGGCTGAAGCTGGCGCCGATCCCGCCGGGCGGCCCGGGAGGAGCAAGGAGCTGCTTGTGCTTCGTGGTCAAAGCGTCGATCAGCGGCACGATCGACTGCGGATCGTTCATCCGCGCCAGTCCCACCGCGGCGCGGTTCACCATGGCGTTGTCTTTGTGGTCCAGCGCTTTGATGAACGCCGACACGGCGCCGCGATCGCCGCGACGGGCCAAGTGATCCAGGCACACGTCGCGGACCCGTTCGTCACCGTTCTCCAGCGAGTGCCGGATGAGGGCGGCCGTGGCCGCCGGGTGATTCAAGCGTCCCAGCACGTCGATGTAGAGCATCGGCATCTCGGGACGCGTTTCCTCGTTCAGCAGCTCCGCCAAGGCGGGGGCGGCCAGCGGATCGCGAATCGCCTGCAACTGTGCCAGCGACTCCGGCCCGCGGCGCTTGCCGACCTGGCTGCGGAGGATGCGCACGTTCCGCCGCCATTGATTCTCGGCGTCCGCGATCCGCTCCTCCCGCTGGCGGATCTCGATCTCCTGCGGCAGCCGCCACCCTCCCTCGAAGCGGACATAGCCGAGGCTCCGCATATGCTCGTCCGGCAGGACCCACCGGCTGTCCACCTTCGTGTAGCCGAGGGCCGCCCGGGCCCCCTTGTGATCCGGCTCCAGCTTGAGCAAGTCCTCCAGATGCGCGGCTCGCTCTTCGTCCAGCCCCGCCTCGCGGCACCACTCGGCCATCGTCCACAGCCCGTCCACCGTCTGCGGCATTCGCGGAAGGATCTCGTGGTATCGCTTTTCCGCCGGTGAAAGAGCGGCGACGCTCTCCACTAGGTCGGGGGCGAGCGTGAGACGCCCTCCTCCCTTCACCTCGACCACATAACCAGCGTCGGCCGATTCGTCCGGATTGAGAAGCCGCCCCTCGATGCTCCCGCCATTGGTCAGGACGAAGGTATCGGCGCGGCCCATCCCCACCGCCGCGAGAATCATCGCAGCCAGCATCAGGCAAACAGAACAGCGCGTGGGAAGGAGCATCAGAACCCAGGAATCGGAGCCGGTTGTATTCCAGTATACCTGCCGCGGGAGAAAACGGAAAATGAAAGGGAGAGAACGAAATCGCGATCGGGGGTATGATGACGGCGACATGAGTTCCTTCTCCAATCGCCCAAATCCGCCGGTGGCGCCGACGATTGCGGAGATTCGCCGCCTGGTTCGCGATGCGCAGCGTGCGGGACGGCGCGTGGGGGTCGTGCCGACGATGGGCGCCTTGCATGCGGGGCATTTGAGCCTGGTGGCCGAGTCGAACCGCGAGTGCGATGTGACGGTGGTGACGATTTTCGTGAATGGCGGGGCGGTTGGGGGGGGGGGGGGGGGTGGGGGGGGTTGGGGGGCGCGGGGGGGGGGGGGGGGGGGGGGGGGGGGGGGGGGGGGGGGGGGGG
>JAHWKS010000265.1 GCA_019347795.1 Planctomycetota bacterium
AGGTTTTTCCCCGTCGCTTCCCGCGCCGTCGTGCGGCGGCGCGGGTTGAATCACCGCCGGCGGTTATTTCGTTCCGCCTGGCGTTCCACCCCGCCGCCCCGGCTCGTCACCGGCGGCGGCGGGTTTACTCAACCAAGGTTAAGCGATGGCTAACGTAACTGTGGTGATGAGCGGCGATGACGCGAAGCTTTTCAAGTCCTACGCCAAGCTAATCAAAAAAGAGAACGAAATGGCGGCCGGCCTGAAGAACGTGGGCCGCGCCGGCAAGGGGGCCGGAAAGGACGTGGAGCGAAGCTTCGGCGGGGCGACGCTGGGCAACATGCGTTCGTTCATTGCGAGCGCGGCGACGGCGACGGCGGGCATCGGCCTGATGAAGTCGGCGCTAGCCCATATGGGCGAAGAGGCCCGCTCGGCGTTGTCCGACCTGGAGAAGCTGACGGCAGGCAACATCGCCTTGAACCAGATTGCCACAAGCGGGAAGGACCTGACCGGGATTCAAAACCAGCGCGACAAGCTGGCCCGCGAGTTCGGAGTGAAGCCTGAGGTTGTGCAGGAGATTCTATTCAGCGCTCGCTCGGAAGGATTCGAGGAAACGGTTGACGAGATTCTCGCGGCCCGGCAGTTGGTGGATCCGCGGGCGTCGTCAAAGCTGGCCGGGCAAGTGCCGGAGCTGTTCAAAGGGGGCATCACATCCGAAGAGGCAATCAACGCCAACATCGCCGCCGCGAAAGAGTCGCGGCTGAAGTTCGAGGAGATCGGCGGCACAATACCGTCCGTTGCGGAAGGCGCCAGTCCCGCCGGATCATCGCCGGCGGAAAGTTTTGCCTTGGCAAGTGTGTTCGCGTCCCTCTTCGCCAGCGGTGAAACGTCGGCCGATCGACTAAAAGGTTTCGGCTCAAAGATCGCCATCGATCCCAAGCTGAAGGGGAAGGGCATCATCGGCGGCTTCCGTGAACTGCAGGCCATGCCCGAAGAGGAGCGGCGAAAGTGGCTGGGCGAAAACATGGAGCTAAACGCCGTGTATAACCGGCTGGAGGAAGTGGTCGACCAAGTTGAGGAACGGAAGAAGAAAATCGAAGCCGCCATCGCCGCCACCGGCACCCCGCGAGCCGAATTGCAGAAAGGAATCGCCCGCGCGGAGTCAAATAAGGAGTTTCAGGCGCAAATGAAACTGGACCGCGCCCGGATCGCGGAAGAAATTGCCCGCCGCGACGAGCTGGGCGAAGGCGGCGCCGAAAAAGAGGCCGCCGGCGCCGAGACGCGGGCGTCGATGTTCACCGCCGACGTGTCGGGGGCCGGACGGTTCGCGGCGGCGAAGGCCATCGACACTGCGAAGTTCTTTCGGGCGGATGCGGAGCAAGTTCGCGGCGCCGGCCTGGGCGCGGCGTCGTTCACAGAGACGGCGCTCTCCGCCCCCGGCGACTTACTGAACCCGGTTAAGCTATTCTACCGCGCCTTCCAAGAGGCCCGCCGGATTCAGTCGGGAGAGGAGCGCCCCGAGGAGAGCGGCCTGCCCGCATTCATGATTCCCTCCGGCGTGCTGCCGGACCTGACGCCGGAGCAACGGAGTTCGCTCGCCGGCTCGCTCGGCGGCGTCCGCGACGTGCCGCTGGACGAGCTGCCCACCTCCAAAGCGGCGATGAAGAGTGCGGCGGAGCAAATGCGAGGGCGGCCGGCGGGTGGACTGGAGCCGAGCCAATCGCCTTCGCCCATCGACCAGGCTACGCGCGACCGCTCCGCGGCAACCAGCCTGGAGGCCTCGTACATATTCCGCGACGCCGTAGGGATGATGGCGGAATTGATGCAACGCTCCGCCGGCTCGGCACGCACGCCACACCGGCCAAGCAGCCGCCCTGCCGCACTCGCCCAGCGAAACGCTCACCGGGAGTAACATGGCTTCACTCTGGCTTAACGATGACGGCGACGTGCTGATGGACGACGCCGGCAACTTACTACTGTGCGACGACTGCCCGTGCGACGCCGATCACCTTTGCCGTTGCTCATTGGATTTTGCCGACGTCACAATTCCACGCGGCGAATTCATTAACAACGGATGCTTTAGCTGTGCGGACCTGAACGACGCGACATTCGTCTTGGACAGCTTCGATTGTAGCGCCTCCCCGTTTAACTATGCTTGCTGTTGGAGATACCAGCAGACTGCCTTTTGCTCCAACGCAGACCCAGAACCGACCAGCATGTTAATCATTACATTGTCGGCCACGGACAATGGGGATGGTACTTGCACATTCAAAGTTGAAATAGAGATAACGGCTCACGTAACCGGCCCCATACAGCAAGCCAACTATCATTCTGTCCATACTTACGAATCGCCGCCCATCGGTTCCCCGTTTCCCGCCAGCATTTCACTCCCCTGGGTGGCGTCGTCTAGCAGCAACCGGCCCGCTTGCTTCAGCGCTGAAACCAGCTTGGAATTAGCTTTGCATGACTAAAGCCTCCGAACAACTCCGCCGGCTGACGTGGCAGGTCCGCGATTACGAATTGCAGCTTCGCGAGCTTCGCCACAACTCGGCGATCATTGCCCGAGCGTCGAAAGACTTCCTCGACAGCGGGCACGCCCGTTGGACGGCGACCGAGCAAGGGCTGGTCGAGTTGCGGGAGCTTTCCGCCGCACTTGTGGAGCAAGCGAGGATTCACCACGGCTGCCTACTGGCGCTCGAATCGCGGATCGACGACGTACACGCTCGGCTCGAGCGCGTCGAGTCGGTGCTGACGGCCGTGCTGAAGGCCGCCGGCTGGGCTGATCACTCGCCGTAGAGTTCCTGTTCCCGCAGCGCGACCAAATGACGCAAGTGTGCCTGTACTCGCACAAGCTGGGCGATGAGAACGAGCAAGAGGCCGCACGCCACCCACGCGACGCCGCTGTGGAGATTGTCCGCTCGCTCCGCGATCTTCTCTGCGGCGTTGGCGGTGGCTCCCATCGCGTTGTCGGACTGGAAGCGATCGAGGCGGCTTATGTTCGTCTCATCGCTCGCCTGGATGGCCGCCATGAGGCCCAAGCCGATACAGCACACCGCCAGAAACCATGCGACGCCGACTTCCGCTTTATTCAGCGGCGACGCGATTCGCCCTCGCGTCTGCACGTGGGCGCCGCACGTAGGACACGCGACAACTTGGCCGGCGTGCTGGGGGCTGACCTGAAACGATGCTCCGCAAGAGCTGCACGTGCTGGACATTGGCCCGCCCTTTGGCCGGAAGGCAACACCGATTAGCAACCGTGTTGTAACTTCCCCTCCCGCCAGGAGCAAGCGAATGTTCGACGCCACCACCCCTACGCCAGAAGAGATTGCCGAAGCGACGGCTCGCATCCGGGCCGGCTGGACCGAGGCCGAGCACCATCGCCGTTTCTACGCCATGCCGAAGCTGGGCGGAGGGCTGCGCGTTCCTTCGCTGGAGAGACTCCGGCGGATGCGAGCTGTCTACGTCCAGATCGCCACAATCCACCACGAGACGGCGGACTTGGCCGAGTAATCGCCCGCCGGCGCTTTTCCGAGGCCCTGTGCGGCCGTTTAACGCGACTTCTCGGCATGGCTGGTGTGATTGGACCTGGAGCGGGTGGAGGGCTTAAAACGGCTGTGCGGCGTTCGGGGCGTTCAACTGTCATCCGATGACAGTAGCAATCCTGCCCGGTCCGCCAGCCATTGCGACAACTGCGTGATCACGCAGTTCAACCTGCCTGCTCGCCGGGGCAGTTTTCGAGGGGTGCGGATTCTGGTTGACCAGCACGGCGAGCGGGGGTAGATTGGCGGGCGGTAAATCTTCAGGCGTCGCGACCATCTCTCACTGGCTGCGGCGTGACGGAATCAATGTGGTAAATCTTCAAAACAGAATCCCGACGTGTGGCGGTGTTCCGTCTCCGCAAGGAACGGACGGCCCTCTTGAAGAGCCGACCAGCGCCGTTGCACGTCGGGATTCTTTTTGCGCGCCACGCTGGCGCCGGAAAGGACTGCTATGTCCTCCAACCGCATTCAACGTTTCTGGCATCTTCGCCCGCGGGACAAGATCACGCTGGAGGACGCCTACGCGGCCGCCGACGGCGACGCCATCGACAAGGCCACCGGCGGCCTGATCACCGCGCTGGCGTCCAGTGAGGGAACCGAGTTCCTTTTGACTGGCGAGCACTTCCGGCCGTGCCGCCCTGGCCGAGACGCCCGCAAGCACTTGGCTCGCGAGCTACGCCAGCTCGCCCTTCGTTGCACGCAAGCGGCCCGAGGGCTGGAAGGGGGTGTCCAATGAGACTTCGAGCGTTCTACTCGGATACCTTTGCGCCGTTGGCGCTGCGGTCGAGAGCCTTCAACACGCGGCGGCTCTACGTGAGCACGCTTAACAGCTTCGAGCGGTTCTTGTGCCGCCCCGCGGAACTGTCGGATTTGAACGACGAAACGGTGAGCCGATACCTTTCGTACTTTCGCGCTCTTCCACGTTCGGCATACTCCGTCAATAAAGAGCGCAACAATCTCTTGTGCATCTGGAGATTCGCCTGCCGCAAGCGGCTGATCGACGTTTACCCCGATGTTGAGCCAGACCCGCAGCCCGAGCGCATCCCTCAGGCGTGGACTCAGGCGCAGCTCACTCAGTTGTTTGTGGCCGCAAGCGAGGAGCCGGGCATCATCGGCCATACCCTAGCCTGTTATTGGTGGTGGGCGCTCTTATTTCGGCCGGAGGAACCGCGAGATGAGAAGGGAGGCGGCCATGAGTAGACTCTCCCCCTACACGCCGCTGCTCGATTTTTTCGAGGAGTGGTATCGACCGCGAAAGCTCGCGCGAAAAAGCGAGAGCATCGTAAACCCCTATCGCGTTTCCATCCGCCGGTTTCTCCGGATGATGGGGCGCGAAGTGAAGGTCATCCACCTGAACGAGCCGAACCTGCGGCGATTCGGTGACGTGCTGGACGCGGAAGGTTACAGCGCGAACACCGTGGCATATTATCTGCATCGCATTCGTAGCCTTTGGCGACTGGCGGCAGAGCTGGGAGCGGCGCCTCCGGTGACGCGCGGCCGTTTGGCGCCGCGCTGCCAGCCCATCTTTCATCCGGCCGAAGTCTGGAGGCCGGAACACGCCGAGGCGCAGACGCTACGGGAGTTTGTCTTCACCGTGTACCTGCCCGAGAGAAGCGTGTGCGACGGCTGGCAGTCGCGTCTGCTTTCTGCGGTCGATCTTTTTTCGCAGTGGGCAGGGCGCCCAGCCACGTTGGCGGACTTCAATCGGGACACGTTTAACCGGTTCCTGGCGGATGTCGCTAAACATCGCGAGCCGCGCACAGTTTGGAATAAGCGAACGTCGCTCACGTCGCTCTGGATTCGAGCGTATGAGGACGACCTCGTCCCAGAGCCGCCGAAGCGCATCCGCAAGGACAAGGTCCCGCGGAAGATTCCGACCGCTTGGACGCTGGAGGAGCTGCGCCGCATCATGGAAGCGGCGCAGGAGTCGCCGGGCATTGTCATCGGCGCCCAGCGGCAACCGTCCCTGCGCTGTCACTACTATCCGGCCCTGATCCGCACGGGTTATGACTCCGGCTTGCGTAGGGGCGATTTACTCGCCCTCCGTCGCGACCAGATTGACGACAGCGGAACCATTCTCGTTCCGCTGCACAAAACTGGCTGCGATCATATCTGCCGAGTGCGACCTTCCACGCTTCGAGCCATCGACGCTCTTCCGGCTGGGGGCGTGATTTTCCCTGCGCCCTGCCACCACGAGATGAAAGAGGCGTGGGAGTGGATTCTCACCACCGCCGGCATCCCGCGGAATCGCTGGGGACAACTCCAGCAGCTACGCCGCACAAGCGCGTCTCATGTTGAGCAACGCAACCCCGGATCGGCAGGGCACCACCTGGGGCACTTGACGCCCGGCTTGGCCGAGAAGAGTTACATCGACCCGCGCGTCGCCCGCGCTGATCGCCCGCTGCCGCCTGACCCGTTCGACGGCGACGACGACGATGAGGACGGCCAGATTCTGGGCGTCGTGGCATAACCCATCAACTCACACAGGAGAACTTCCCGTGATTCAAAAACTCCCCGCCGCTATTGCTAATCAGTTTGTCGAAGCCCCCGTTGACCAGATCGCCCCCGACCCCCGCAACCCGCGGCTGGATTGGGACGAGGCCAAGCTGCAGAAGTTGGCCGACTCGATGAAGCGCGAGCAGGTGTTGCAGCCGATCCTGATCCGCAAGATGCCGGAAGGCGACGGCCCGCCCTACCAGATCGTTTTCGGCGAGCGACGCTGGCGAGCCGCGAAGGTGGCTGGCTGGGGGACGCTCCCGGCGCGCATCGTGTCGGGAATGTCCGACTCTAAAGCGCTCGTCTTGATGGGCGAGGAAAACCTGAACCGCCAGAACTGGACCGTGCTCGAACTGGCCTACTACACGAGCGCCCTGAACGCATCCGGCCTGACATGGCCGCAGGTGGCGAAGGTGGTCGGCAAATCGAAGAACTACGTATCCCAAGTCGCGAAGCTGACGAAGCTGCCCAAGGAGTGGCAACAGCGCGTAGCGCGGCGAGAAGTCTATTGGGGCTTAGGGATGCGCATTTCTCCGCACGTCAAACGCCCGGAGGCGCTGGAAGCCTTTGAGGAGGATTTCCAGGCGAACCCGAGCGACTGGTCGCGGTGCAACCTCACCGATGCGAATGCGCTGGTGCGAAGCATCCTACAGCGACTGGAAGCGCCGGAGCCCGCGCCAACACCGGCCAAGGCCGGCTACACCGTAGGCCCCAACAGCGGCGGAAGCGAACGCCGCAGTGCGAACGCCGCAGTGCCGCCGGGCGAGCTTTCTCGCAACCTTCAGGGACGGATGGATGAGGCGGCCAGCAACCAGAGCAACAGCAACCGTTCGCTTTCCCGGCGGGATGCGCTGGCCTTGCTGGAGCCGCACGCCAAAGACGCCGACGCGCTGAAGCTGATCCGCAGCGCTGCCTACGACCTGTTGCGACTGCTAAAGGTGAGCGGAGAATCCGAATCGACGCACTAGCGACCGTGCGGACCGAAGCGCCCCGAGGGCGTGCAGCGGGACCGGCGGCCGGTGAATGCCGCGCCGCCGGTTTTTACCTTCGAACACCTACCATCCGCCAGAATGGAAGCTTCCCACGATCGAACCTTCGCCGCACTCCGGCCCGGATTGTGGCTGTCGATCTTCGACCTTGCCCGCGCCATGCATCGAACGGTCCGATGGGTGCGGAC
>JAHWKS010000266.1 GCA_019347795.1 Planctomycetota bacterium
GAGATCGTCCCCGGCGCCCAGGTTCGCCCCGTGCCGAGCCTGGACCTGAACAGCCCCGAGCTGCACATCAATCCCAAGCTAGTGCAGGCGGCCCAGATGGGCGTCAACAGCACCGAGCTGGGCTACGCCGCCAACGCGCTGGTAGACGGCGCCTATGCCGGCGACTACTTCCTCGGCGGCAACAAGATCGACCTGACCATCATGGGGGAACAGGCGTTCTCCGAAAGCTCACAGAGTATTCGCGCGCTTCCCATCGCTACGCCCATCGGGCAACTTGTGCCGCTGGAGGCCGTGGCCGATGTGGAGTTGTCCAGCGGGCCCGAGCAGATCAACCATCGCGAGCGGGTGCGGGCGATCACCATTGAAGTCTCGCCGCCGCCCGACATGGCGCTGGAAGACGCCATGGACCGGATTCAGACGCAGATCGTTGCTCCGATGCTCTCCAGCGGACAGCTCGACGGCGGCTATCGCATCAACCTCGCCGGCACGGCCGACAAGCTGGCGAACATGCAGGCCACCTTCGTCGGCCGGTGGACGGGATGGAACCCGCAGTCGTTCATCAGCATCACAACCAGCCAGTTCGTGCTCGTGGTGCTGATTACGTACTTGCTGATGGCGGCGTTGTTCGAGTCGTGGCTCTATCCGCTGGTGATCATCCTCAGCGTGCCGCTGGGGGCCGTGGGCGGGATCCTCGGGCTGAACCTGCTCAACGTGTATCTCGGCCTGACGGGCCAGATCCCGCAGCAGCTTGACGTGCTGACGATGCTGGGGTTTGTGATCCTCATCGGCACCGTGGTGAACAATCCGATTCTGATCGTCCACCAGGCGCTCAACCACATGCGCGAGGAAGGCATGGGCGTGCGGGACGCGGTGCTGGAAAGCGTGCAGACCCGTATCCGGCCGATCTTCATGACCACCACTACCACGGTGCTGGGCCTGATGCCGCTGGTGCTCTTCCCCGGCGCCGGCAGCGAGCTGTATCGCGGCCTGGGCGCCGTGGTGTTGGGGGGCCTCGCGGTCTCGACGATCTTCACGCTGGTGTTCGTCCCCACGCTCTTCACGCTGACGCTGGAAGCAAAGGTGACGATCCTCAGCCTCTTGAATCGCACCTCCCGCGAGGCCCACGCCCTGGAGATCGATCAAGAGCCCGCCGGCGTGGGCAGTTAGGCGCAGTCAACATCTGTCTACCTTGATTCGGGGTCGAGCTATGGTAGATTTTCGATAGCGACACCGCCCGCTCCAGCGGCCTTGAACCGAGGCCGTCAGGGTCATGACAGCATTCCCTCTTCGGGGAAAACCGAGAGCCGTCTTCGCGACGGACCTTACGGGATGACCCGCGAGTGGGCGATGGAGCGATTACAGTCCGGGGCCGCGCCTCTCTTTGTGCGACGGCCCCGCACTGCGGAATTCGACGCTTCGTGGACCATCAGCAAGGGAGGTCGGGGATGCAAGATCCACCCAAAACGATGGCCGGAGGGGCGGTCATCATGCGCAGCGCGCAATGTTGACCGGCTCCTCACAGCGCGACGCGGCCTGCCTGGCGGGACCGCTCTCAAGCGCTTCGACCGTGGTTTTCCTGAACCAACTCAACCTCTAACGCACCGCCTCCCCGCGTCAGTCTCGGCGCGGGGAGGTTTTTTGTCGCGCGGCCGAAAGCATCCATGATGGAAGTCCTCTCGCAGTTGCTCGGACTGCTCTTGTGCCTGGGACCGCTTCTCGCCGCGGGGGCGTGGCTGGTGTGGCTTTCGCGCCGTCCCAGCCGCACCTGCGAGCAGTGCAAATCGCAGGTGTACGTGAAGTCCGATCACTGCCCTGCCTGCGGCGCCCCGCTCGGCGAAGCCCCGTCCAAAAGCGACGAACAAGCGGCCTGATCGGGAGAGCGTACTTCTGAACAAGATCGTCATCGGCGATGAGCCAACGCCGCACTTGCTGATTACCGGCGGAGTGCACGGTGATGAATTCGAGCCGATGGCCGCGATCCGCCGACTTGCGCGGATATTGCAAGACGCGCCGCTGAGGGGACGGGTGACGCTCGTCCCGGTCGCCAACGAGGCGGCGTTTCTCCGCGGCGCCCGATCCGCCGAGGATGAGCTGGACCTCGCCCGCACGTTTCCGGGTCGGGCGGAGGGGAGCGTCACCGAGCGAACCGCGCACGCGGTGGCGGAGATGATCCGCGAGGCGGACTTTTACGTTGACCTGCACACGGGCGGGGCCGTGCTATCGCTGTTGCCGCTGGCCGGCTATATGCTCCATCCCAGCGCCGCCGTGCTTCAGACGCAGCGGCGAATGGCTCGGGCGTTCAACCTGCCCGTGGTGTGGGGAACCGACTGGCGCCTGGAGGGACGCTCGCTCTCGGTCACCCGTGATGCGAACATTCCCGCCATCTACGCCGAATATCTCGGCGGCGCCGCGTGCCGGCCGGAAGGCGTTGCGGCGCTGGCCGAAGGATGCTTGAACGTGCTGGGCGAACTGGGGATGCTCGACCGACCCGCGATCCCGCCGGCGGTGAAGTACGTGGTCGAGGATGATCGGCCCGGAAGCGGTCATCTGCAAGTTCGCCACCCCGCGCCGATGACGGGCTTCTTCGAGCCGCGCGTTTTGCTGGGCGATCGCATCCGACAAGGCGACGTGCTCGGCGAGCTCAGCGACGCACTCGGCGAGGACGTGCGCATCGTTCAAGCCGAGCAGAGCGGGATCATCCTCGGGCTGCGCATCTTCCCGCGCGTGATCCGCGGAGACGCGCTGGCGGTGATCCTGGAGACGTGACTGAAGAAGGCGACTGGCGGCGGAGCGACGCCCCAGCACGTCTGGGGAAAACCGCTGGGGCGTCGCTACGCTCCGCCGCCAGCCACCCACCCGTCGCTCCGTCGTCCCGTAAGACCTACGACGTTTTCAGCAACTCCTCGATCTTCTCTTGCATCGCCTCGAAGGAATGGCCGACTTCGAGGACTTTGCCGTGGCGGCCCACCAGGACGAAGGTGGGGATGCCGCGGACGCCGCACTTCTTGGCCAGCTCGCCGGCGTCCTTGCCGACGATGTTGGTCCAGGGAAGCTTGTGCTCGTCGAGGTACTGAGTCAGCGCTTCCTGGTCGCGGTCGAGGTTGACCCCGACCACGTCGAAGGCGGCGTCGCGATGCTGCTCGTGAAAGGCCTTGACCGCCGGCGTGGCGCGGCGGCAGGGGCCACACCAGGCGGCCCAGAAGTCCACGACCACGACCTTCCCCCGATACGCTTCCCAATCGAGCGGCGTTCCCAGCTCGGTCGCGCCGCTCAGCTCCAGCGTCTTGCCCACGAGGGACGAAGCCGGCGCCTCCGCGGATAGCTGCTTGCCGTACCGGGCCAGTTCGCGGTCGTCGCTGGCGGCGAAGAGCGAGCCGAAAGCGTTGAAATGCTTTTCGCGCGTGTCGCCGTCTTCAATCTGGTTGATGGCGCCGACCGCGGCCGAGGCCATCCGCAGGTGCTTCGCGGAAAGCGTCTCGCGATGCTCCTCGAAGTAGGCCTTGAGCTCGGCCAACAGCTCGTCGATCTGCGCGGCGTCCAGCTTGTCGGCCTCCAGCGCCCGCCGCTCCAACTGGAGGAACTTCACCTCGGCGGCGATCTTGTCGCGCGGGTCGTCTTCCATCTTCTCGACGAACGCCGCCAACGCGGCGTCGCACTTCTCGTCGCCGAACGAGGCCCGGTCATGGAGGTGCTTGATCTTCGCCAGCGCGGCCAGCACTTGATACTTTTCCTTCGCATCCTCGGCGGCGAGAACGCGGTCGGCCGCTTCGGCGATCGCCTCGGCAAAGCCGGGCCGCTGCTGGATCACTCGGGGCTTGTCCTGCATGTCGAGCAGGTACTCGACCAGCTCCAGAGTCGAGAGCCCCTCATCCGCGAGATAAGGATTGCGGGCAGGCGTCGCCTCAGTAGACGCGGCCTCATCGTCGTCCGCTTCGTCCTCCTGAAATGCGACGAAAAATACGTGGGCATCGACGAGCGCGCCGGAGTCGCCGTCGCCGGGCTTCTTCTCTTCGCGCACCGCGCCTTCATTCGCCGGCTTCAGCGGCAGGTCAAGCTCCGCGTCATCGCTCGCTTCTACCTTCGCCGGCGCCTCGCCCTCTTTCTCCTTGGGAAGCTCATCAGCCGGCTTCTCTTTCACCGCCGGCGGCGTGTCCCCCTCGGCGGGCGTCTTCTCGCCCTGAATGTTCAAGAGCCGCCGCACTTCCTGCTCCAGCCGCGGTCCGCGGGTGTGGATGGCCGCCACCTTTCCTTCCTGGTCCACCAGAAGCATGAAGGGAATGGCGTCAACGCCGAACTTCTGGGCCAGCGGATTCTCAAAACCCCGCTGCTCGGGATCGGCGGGAATGGCGATCGTCCAGGCGAGCTGCTCGTCCTCGAAGAACTTCTGCACGTCCTCGATGTTGTCGTCCAGGTTGACGCCGATCACCTCAAAGCCTTCGTCCTTGTACGTCGCGTACACCTCGGCGATGTTGGGGATCTCCTCGATGCAGGGGCCGCACCAGGTGGCCCAGAAGTCCAGCAGCACGACCTTCCCCTTGTAGTTGGACCAGTCGATCGGCTCGCCCGCCAGGTTGACCATGTTCTCGACGGCCACTTCCTGCCCCACCAGGCCCACGCGCTTCTGGGCGTTGCTGAGCGCCTCTTCAAGCTGCTGCTTGACCTCGGGGTTCTCCAGCGCCGCCACCGTTTCCGCCAGCGCGTCGTACACCTCTTTGGCCTCGTCCACGCGGCCGGTGAACTCCAGGTACTGGCCCGCCTGCTGGGCGAGTGCGAGGGCCTGAACCGCCACCCGCTCTTCGCCCGATGTCTGGAACGTCTCGCCGACGTCGCGCATGGCGACGATCGCCTCATCCATGCGGCCGAGCATTTGCAGCGTGCGGATCGCCTCCACCGCGACGGCGAACATCGCCGCGTCTTTCTTTTTGGCCGTTTCCAGGAACGTGGCCAGCGCCGTGACCAGCGGCTCGGCATCCTCGAGTTGGCCGGTCTGCAACTTGATCAGCGGGATGGTCAGTCGATAGACCACCGCGGCGCTCTGGAGGTCTTCATCGGGATCGGCCGAGAGCTCCTCAATCATCGCGTTCAGGCGTTCTTCGGCGCCGGGGAACTGCATCTGGAACTGGGCCTGAATCGCCCGCGCCTTATTCTGCACGGCCTCCAGGCGGACGTCCTCGTCGGGATTGGCGGCCAAGATTTTGTCCGCGGCGGCGATCTGGGCGTTGAGGTTCTTCTTCACTTCCTCCACGACCGCCTCGCTCGACTGGCCTTGCTGTTCGAGGGCATTGCGCTGGTTGATGAGCGCGTGCAGCCGTTCGTTGAGGCGGTCGACGTAGGCGAACAACTCCGGCGGACCGCCCTCCGGGACCTCGTACGAAACCGGCGGCGGCTCCTGAACGCCCCCCAGCGGGTCCTGTCCGGCGGGCGGCGTCTTCGCCGGCGGCGCTCGGCCAGGGATCTCCTGGGCGACCTGTGGGGCATCGGCGGAGGGATCCTCGCCCACGGCGGGAGAGGGGGCCTTCGGGGACTCATCTCGGCCGGCGGGGGCGTACTGGCTGCTGGAGGCGGTGACGCCGTCGGGGTCGTCTCCGCCGCAGCCGGGGAGTGCGACCAACATCCCTGCGGCGACAATCACCAGCGCCAACCGCGGGACATAATGAAAAAAGAGTTCCCGCAACATGGGCGATTCCTTGTGGGTTGATGGATCAGAGCGAGTTTGCCGGCCTCCAGACCCGCAAGCGCCTCAGTATAGGCGGTTTCTCGGGAGAAGAGAACGCAGGCCGCGAATCCGGCGCGGTCGTCACAGCCGGAACATCGTGCACGACCCGGCCTTCGCGGGACTTATTGCACGGAAGGGACGGCGCATGCTGATAACACTAGCGGCATGGGTTGAACGCCAAGTGCCCGACACGCCGCCGAGCCCCCCCGACTCGGCGGCTTTTTTCATTTCCAGGGTGAAGATGGCGGCGGACTACCGCTGTTGCTGGACGATGACGAACCAGCCGGTGTCGGACTGGTCGGCGGGGCGGCCGTGCACCAGGACCGGAGCGAAGGCCGCCAGCCAGCGGCTTTCGGGATTTTCGCAGAGCGGGTCCCGGTAGCGCTCAGAGAGCAGGTTGTCCCAGTCGGGATTTCGCTGATCCGCCGCCTGCCACTGCAATTTGGCCGCCAGCATCGCGTGGACGATTTCGTCGTCCACGTGCGGCAGCGGGTTTTGTTGAAAGACCTCTTTCAGCCGCTCGTGGTGCAGGACCAGTCCCTCGCCGCGCTCGCCGTTGGGCTGGAGGTTTTCGCCCAACATGTAATACCGCCGGCTTTCCACGAGCAGCACGCCTTGCCCCTCGGGGAGCTGGACGGCGAGGTCGGCGAACTCGCCCAGCTCGATCGTCATGGCGAGGATGCCGATCGGCGCCGCATCCTCCGCCGCCCGGATCGGGACCGAGAGCGCGACGGTCAGCTCGCCGTTGACGGTGCTCCGCAGCACGGTCGAGTTGTGCGGCGCCGAAAGGGGCGTCAGCTCGATCCGCTCCTGCGGCGAGTAGTCCATCCCGCGGCCGTGGAAGTAGTCGCGGAAGGCGAAGTTTTTGCCGAGGCTGCTGGCCGGCTCTCCGTCCTCTTCTTCGCTCGGCCGCCGCGCCGCCTGAATGCCGTTTTCCGTCTGGATGTGCCAGGTGCGGGTGGGGACGTGCGGGTAGCGCTGATCGACGCGTTCATCCAGCCAGTCCTGGAGCGGACGGCGCAGTGCTTCGTTGTCCGGCTCGGCATTCGCCTGCTGAAGGAGCGCCAGCAACTCCGGATCGGCGGCTTCCTTCTCGAGGATTCGCCAACGAATGTCGATCTGGTTGGCCAGCGTGCGGGCGGCGAACTCGGCCGACACCTGGAGGCTTTGCTTTCGCAGCGATGCTTCGTTCTCGCGCGCGACCTCGGCCTCGGCGTGCAGGTGTCTCTCGCGCTGCGCCTGCCGGCCCAGCCACACGGCGGCCGCGGTTCCGGCGACGGCCAACAGAAGCAGCGCCGCCAGCATACTGTGCGCGGTCGTGCGATGGCGACGAGCCCACCGCGCCGCGCGGAGAGCCAGCGGCTCGCGATACGCAGAAACCGGCGCGTCGGCCAGATATCGTCCGATATCCGCGGCCAGCTCCAGCGCGGTGCGGCGAACGAGGTCGAAGTCGTCATCGCTGGGGT
>JAHWKS010000267.1 GCA_019347795.1 Planctomycetota bacterium
CAGGATGATGTCGTCCTGCTCCATCCGCTGGCGCAACAGCGTCTCGAGCTCGTCCTCCGACCCGACCGCGGTTCCCTCGGGCGCCGTGCTCCAGTTTGACCTGATGCAGAGCCTGGTCGATCTCCGGAGCCGCAGCGATTCGAGCATCCAGGACGGGACGGCGCTCGTGCAGAATTACAACGTCACCAACGTCTCCGACAGCGAGTTCAGCTTCGAGGTACTGCGGTACCTGGACGGCGATTTGTTCTCCAGTGGTGTCAGCGGCGCGACGGACACGCCGCTGGCGGACGGCGGCGGGGCCGGGCTGTTGGACCCGACCCGCTCCACGATCACCCTCTTTCAGACAGACGAAGGGACGGGCGCCGTTGTGGGGGATCCGACGATCGTGGGCATCCAAAGCACGGCGGTCGGCGGCTCGGGCTTCGCGCCGTGGGAGGTCGGAATCGCTGGCGACGACCTGCCGATGAAGCCGGCGGGCGAGTTGCTCATGCGGATCGTCACCGGGCAGCCGCTGCGGAACGACGTGATCCCCTCGTCGGCGGACTCCGACGACAACGGCATCCTCGATTCCGGCGAAGAGAACGACGTGGCGGTGGCTCATAGCGAGGAGTTCCTCGACGTGGCGCCGGGCGACACCGTGCGATTCGTCACGGTCACGATTTTCGGTCATGCGCCGATGTCGCACACGCCGCCGGGACCGGGCCTCGCGAGCATCGAGGGAGAAAAGTTCCTCGACTCCAACGGCAACGGCGACTTCGATTCGGGCGAGGTCGGACAAGAGGGGGTGACGATCTTTGCCGACCAGAATCAGAACGGCGCCTTCGACCAGGGAGAGCCCTTCGCCATTACAAGCGCTGGCGGATTTTACTCGCTGGCCGTGCCGGTCGGCACGCACATGATTCGTGAAGTCGTCCCCTCCGGGTTCTCGCAAACATTCCCGCCCAGCGGTTTTCATTCGGTGACGGTATCGTCCCCGGGGCAGCTTGTGTCCGGCATTAACTTCGGCAATGCATCCGGCGTCGGCTCGCTCACGGGCTTCAAATTCGAGGACGAGAACGGCAACGGCCTTTTCGATAGTTTCGAGTCAAGCCTCTCGGGCGTGACGGTTTTCCTGGATCAGAACGACAACAGCGTGCTCGACCCCAACGAGGCGTCCACCACGACCGACGCCTTCGGCGACTACCTCTTCTCGAACCTTGCCCCGGGGAGCTACATCGTGCGGGAGATTCCGCCCGCCGGCTCGCAGCAGACGTTCCCCAGCGGCGACGGCGCCCATCGCGTGACGCTATCTTCCGGGGAAACAATTTCGGGGCTGAACTTCGGCAATACGTTCGCCGACGACAACGTCGTCAGTGTGGGAGACGGGCCAGTCGATGTGATCGCGGCCGACGTGAACGGCGACGGCATCGACGACATCATCACGGCCAACTCGCTCTCGGACGATGTTTCGGTCGTGCTGGGTTTGGGCGGCGGCGCGTTTGGGACTTCAACGGAGTTTCCCGCCGGCTCGGAGCCGACGGCTGTAAAGGCGGCCGATCTCGATTTGGACGGCGATCTCGATTTGATCGTCGCGCTCGCTTTCGACTCCAGCGTGGCGGTGCTTCCCAACAGCGGCGGGGGCAGCTTCGGATCGCCTCTCCTGTTTGATGCGGGCGGCGAACAAGGAGACGTCGTCGTGTTCAACTTTTCCGGAGGAAGCGGGCCGGAGATCCTGGTCACGCTGCCGTTCTCGGATGAAGTAGCGGTTCTGCCGAACCTGGGGCCGGGAATCGCATTCGGCTCACCGTCGTTCTTTCCGACCTCGGGATCGCTAAGCGGAGCCTTCCCTGACGATATGGCCGCGGGGGATTTGGACGGCGATGGGCTGTTGGATCTGGCGGTGGTCAACGAAAGCGCCGAGACGCTGGCCGTCTTGCGGAATTTGGGCGGCGATTTTGATGCACCGGTCGAACTGAGCACCGGCGAATTTCCCAACGGCGTCGCCATCGGCGACTTCAACTTCAACGGCGCCAACGATTTGGCCGTCGCCAATGAAACGGATGGCAGCGTCACCGTGTTTTACAACAACGTCTTCCCCACCTCAGCGACGTTCTCCGTGCCGGGCATGCCGGTCGCGATCACGACGGGCAGTTTCCAAAACGGGTTTCTGGATCTGGCTGTGGCGCTGGAGACCGACAACTCGGTGGCGTTCCTGGAGAACGACGGCGACGGCGGATTTCCAACCAGCACGCAGGCGCCCGTGGGGATGGCGCCCTTGGCCGTCTTCGGCGTCAATCTGGATAACGATTTCACGTCCGATCTGCTCGCGGCGAACTTCGCCGATGACACCGTTTCGATCGTTCTCAACGCCGGGGAAGGGGAGCCGGAATCTTTGGCCCCGCGAACGACCGGCATCGACGCGGAATTCGCGTCCGTTCCCGAGGACATCGACCGCAATGGCCGGGTGGAGATGCCCGACTTGCTCGTCCTCGTGAACGCCTTCCGCAGCGAGCAGGTGCGGCTGGCTGAGGCGTTCGGCCGGGAGGAGACGTTCGACGCCAGCCGCAACGGCGTGATCTCGTTGGATGATCTGCTGCAGGTGGTGCAGTACCTTCGCGGCGGCTCCGTGCAAGCGGAAGGGGAAGGGGAGGACGCCGCCGACTCGCGCGTTCCACTGAGCGTCAGCGACTCGCGGGATGATGAGAGTCGCCGCGAGGAAGAGACGCCCGCTCAGCCAGGCGTTCCGTCGCCTTCGCCGCTCCTGCCCCACCGCAGCGCGGCAGCGATCTTCGCGGCCGGCGACGACGCCGGACCGTCTTTCTTCGAGCAGGACGAGAGCACGACGCTCGAGGACATAGCAAGCGACATCGCCGCAGCGCTGTCGTGACGCTCATGTTTCTCCGCTTCCAGGGCTCGGGTACAATCCCAATTGTCATCGGAGATCACCATGTCCATGTCGTTGTCGCACGCCCTGCAGCAGGTGAGCCTGGAGCCGGGGCGCGTCTATCAGTGTCAGGTCGGTAACTTGGAGGTCGAGGTTCGGGTGCGAAATCCGGCAGCCAATGATCTACCGGCGCCGATTCAGCCTACTGACGTGATGCTCGACGCGTGGACCGACTTACCGACGCCCCCGGTTTTGACTCGCACCAACACATCGGCAGGCGAGCCGCTCCTGCCTGATCCTCCCATCATTCCGCCGGATGAGGCGAGCTGATGATTTACTCACGGCCGGCGCCGGAGAGCCCGGTTGATCAGGGCGATATCATCGACGACTGCCCCATTCTTCAGATCACCGGATTCGATGCCAAGGCGCCGACGGAGCCGCAGGTCGCATGCTCGGCTCACCGCGTCGTCATTTTGACGCAGACATGTGATCTGGCCAATCAGAAAACTCGGCGGGCCGTCGCGGCTGTCGTACACAGCGCACAATTCCTGGTCGCAAAAGATCGTCACGCCTGCGGACGTGCGCGGCCCAATCCGCGCGGGCCGCGTCTATGGGTGGTATTTCCTGCCCGCCGATTCCGCCTGCGGGTTGGAGGAGGCGATTGTCGATCTCCGGCAGCTATTCACCTTGCCGTTAGACGTGCTACGCAGCCTTTGTTCTTACGGCAAGCGTAAGGCCCGGATTCAGGCCCTCTATCGCGAACATCTGGCGAAGCACTTCGCCGATACCTACAGCCGCATTGGCCTGCCGGCGCCTTACGCGACGGAATAAGGAATCCGAGCGCTCGGCGCCGAATCGCAAAGTCGCCTACAGCGCGTCTTCGCCGGTTTCGCCGGTGCGGATGCGGATGGCTTCATCAAGGGTGCTGACGAAGATCTTCCCGTCGCCGATCTGGCCGGTCTGGGCGATCTTCATCACCGTGTCGATCACCGACTTCACCAGGGCGTCGGGCGCCACCACTTCGATCTTCCGCTTGGGGACGAAATCGACGGCGTACTCCGTGCCGCGGTACATCTCGGTGTGCCCCTTCTGCCGGCCGAAGCCGTGAACTTCGGTGATCGTCATTCCGTGAATGCCTTTTTCGGCGAGGGCGTTTTTTACGTCTTCCAGCTTGTGTACGCGGACGATGGCTTCGATCTTTTTCATGGCAATGTTTTGGAAAAGGAGTTGGAGGCGGAGTCGAGGCAATTATAAAGGCCGCCGTCGCGGATCGCGACGGCGGATGGGGTTTCACACGGCAGTCGCCGCTCGCTGTCGCGAGCGGGTTGGCCACTCGCTCCAGCGAGTGACCTACATTGGGAAGGTTTACAGGGCGATGTAGCCTTCTTCGCCGTGCTGCGTGAGGTCGAGGCCCTGAATCTCTTGGTCCTGCGTGACGCGGAGGCCGATCGTCAGGTCGATGAGCTTCAGCAGGATGAAGCTGACCACCGCCGCGAAGACCCAGGTCACCGCGACCGCGACGATCTGGCCGATCAGGACGCGCGTCCCGCCTTCGATGAGGCCCAGCGGATTGGCCCCGTCAATGTTCCACGCGACCCGGGTGGCGAAGACACCGGTGAGCAACGCGCCCAGTGTGCCGCCGACGCCGTGCACTCCGAAAGCATCCAGCGAGTCATCGTACTTGAGCGAGTTCTTCAGCCACGTGCAGGCGAAGTAGCAGACCACCCCCGCGGCGGCGCCCATCAGGAGAGCGGGCATCGGGTTCACGAAGCCCGCGGCAGGCGTGATGCACACCAGCCCGGCAACCGCGCCGGAGCAGGCGCCCAGCACCGTCGGCTTTCCACGCATGAGCCACTCTACCACCGGCCAGGCAACCGCTCCGGCAGCCGCCGAGAAGTGCGTCACGGCGAAAGCGCTGGACGTCAATCCGTCCGAGAGCAATTCGCTTCCCGCGTTGAAGCCGAACCAGCCGACCCACAGCATCGCCGCGCCGAGGGCGGTGTACGTCAAGTTGTGCGGCGGCATCGGTTCGTTTCCCCAGCCGAGCCGCTTGCCGATCACGAGTGCGCAAATCAGCGCGGAGACGCCGGAGCTGATATGAACGACGGTCCCGCCGGCGAAGTCAAGGGCGCCGCCCGCCCAACCGTGGCCTTCTTCGCCTGTGGGGACGAACCCGAGAATCCCTCCGTCCCAGACCCAGTGGCACAGGGGACAATACACGATAGTTCCCCACAGCAGCAGGAACAACGCCATCGCACTGAACTTCATTCGCTCTGCGAAAGCGCCGCAGATGAGGGCCGGCGTGATAATGAAGAACATCCCCTGAAACAGCATGTGCGTCAGCAACGGCAACTCAGGGCTGAACTCCGGAGTATGCGGTTCGCCCGCTTCCTCGTCCCAGGTGCGCTGCACATTCTGCATGAAAAGGTATTCGCCGTTTCCGATGTACGCCCCGTCGCCGCCGAAAGCGAGCGAGTAGCCGTAAAGCGCCCAGACGACCGTCATCATGCCCATCAGGAACACGCACTGCATCATCACCGAGAGGACGTTCTTCTTCCGCACCAGGCCGCTGTAGAACATCGCCAGGCCCGGCGCCGTCATGAAGAGCACCAGCGCCGTGGAGGTGAGCATCCAGGCATTGTGCCCGGCCAGGGCAGCGCTGGCCACGCCGGACTCGAGCGCGGCAATCTGCTCGTCGGTGGTCGGAGTGGTCTCCGCCTCCTGGCCGAACGCCGCGCTCCCGGGAAACCCTGCAAGTAAGAACAACGAACCGCATAGCGCGCACAACGCCGCCGCCTTCAACCTGTGCTGGCGCATCATCCAGGCCCTCCATCAGATTATGGAGTGATTCGAGAAGACGAGGCGTCCCGCCTGGCGGCCTACCGCCGCCGACGCCGAATCGTCAATCGAACGCGCGCCCGCCGTTCCGCGCTAGAACATGGGCTAGGCGAGACGGCGGTTGCCTGGCGCGGGCGCCCGATTTCGCGTAGTAGACTAATCGGACCAGGCGTCCGAGTAAAGAACCCTTTTCTGGGATTTCTCCCGTTTTTCCTCAAGCCGCCGGCCCCTGGGAAAAAACTTCACGCGAGGCGCCCGCGGTCGGGTGATTCAATCGAGTCGGCGAGAACCTCCGCCGGCCCCTGGGAAAAAACTTCACGCGAGGCGCCCGTTCCGCCCGAAGGTAATCAGGCCGCGAAGTTTGCGCAGGCCGCAAATGCCGCAAATCGGCCTTTACGCGACCACGGCTTCGCGGCACAATACCGCGGCTTTTGGCCCGGTTCCCACGTCCGGGCCGTCGCCGGGGCGGCTTGGGCAGGTCCCCACGCCGCCGGGTAGGGACATCCGAACCGCAGCAAGGAGTGCTGACAGTGAGAATCTCTTTTCTTGGGACCGCTCTCGCGGCCTGTGTGCTGGCCGGCGTCGCTTTGGGAAGCCCCGCGGCCGCCCAAGCGCAGGGGACCACCGTGGTGGTCATCGACATCAGCTACATCTTTAAGAACCACGTCCGCTTCAAGGAAGCGCAAGACGCGATGAAGAAGGAGGTGGAGCAGTTCGAGGAGAAGATCCGCATCGACCGCGATGCGATCACGAAGATGGCCGAGCAACTGAAGGCGGTGCAGCCCGATTCGCCCGATTACAAGCGTCTGGAAGAGCAAATCGCCGAGGCGACCGGCAAGCTCCAACTGGAGACCTCGCGGGCCCGAAAGGACTTCCTCCAGCGCGAGGCGAAGCTGTTCCACGACACCTATGAAGAGGTGAGCAGCCACGTCGCCACCTTCGCGCGGCAGCAAAACATCGGTTTAGTGCTGCGTTTCAGCAGCGAGCCGATTGACTCGGAAGATCGGGCCGCGGTGCTGCAGGGAATCAATCGCGACGTGGTATACCAGAACCAGTTGAACATCACTCCGCACATTCTGCAGCAGATAAACCGCGGCGGCGCTCCGCAGGCCACGGCCCCGCAGCAGCCCGGCCGGCAGGCGTTCGGCCCGGGCGCGGCGCCGCGTTAAGCTCGCTGCGGATCGAGCGAGCGCTCGAACTTCGAATCCGCCGCCGGGCGTATTACCCGCGGCGCCGCGACGAAAGCCGGGACGCCCGCGTGTCCCGGCGGACATGCTCTCCAACGACGCACGCACCCTTGAGACTCACGCTTCGCCAGCAGCGCACGGTGGCGCGGCCCGCCGAGGTCGCAGGCTTCGGCTACTGGAGCGGCCGCGACGTGCGGGTCGAATTCCGTCCCGCCCCGGCGAACGCCGGCATCGTCTTCTTCCGCCGCGATTTGCCAAGTCCCGTGCCGATCGCCGCGACC
>JAHWKS010000268.1 GCA_019347795.1 Planctomycetota bacterium
ACGTCACGTTCATGTTCCTCGGCGGCAACGACCTCTTCCCGATCGCGGGCGCGAAGTGCTGCGGCCGGCCGTGGGTGCGCGGCTACGTCCGCCGCACGCGGCGGCTGATCCGCATCTACGGGCGGACGATCTGGATGACGCTCCCCGCGCCGCGCGACCGCGGCCTCGCGCGCGGGTTCCGGAGGGTCAACCGCGCCGTGCGCCGCGGCCCGGACTTGCCGACGGAGTCGGAGACGCTCGAGAGCAACTGCGTCGAGACGGCGACGCCGCTGGCGTTGGTGCTGGAGGGGGAGCGTCGGACGCAGGTCCGGGCGGGCCTGGCCCGGCTGCGGGCCCTCGACCGGGCGACGCTGGTGGCGTTCTACGTCAACGGCAAGTCGCTGATCGAGATGGCCGACGAGTTCGACGCCCCGGTCGGCACGATCAAGCGCCGCCTCCACGTCGCCCGCAAGCGGCTCGCCAAGGAGGTCGATGGCCTCATGGCGGTGTAAACCAACCGCAGGACGGGATCGGTCCGTCCTTCGATGAACCACGGGAGCCTTCTGTCGTGATGCAGAAGGCTCCCGTTGCGTTTGAGGACGTAGGCGCCGTGAAGCGGAATTACCGGTCTCGTGGAAATAGAGTGGATAGGCCTCTCGCCCGGCGACGATGAGAACGGATAGCGCTCTGCACTCGACCTTCCAATCGCAACGCGTCATGAGTTCTCTTGATCCCGCTATACAAAGCCTCTTGTCCGCTCAGCAGGGCGCCCTGCGAAACCAGGTCGCCTTCACGGTCGCCGCCAAGCAACTCGACGCGACGCGACAGCAAGGGGACGCGGCGAACGCGCTCCTGGAACAGGCCGTTCAGTTGAGCAAAGCGCTGGGCGCGGGGGAGAACTACGACGCGCAGGCGTAAGCACCATCGTCCCGTTAGGAACCGAACTACCGGAACACGTGCGAGATTTCTTCGTTCTCGTCGATGCGCCGCCTGGTCCAGACGTAGCGGCTGTCGCCCAATAGCTCGGGGGCGGATTGGAAGTAGCGGCCGAGCTCCGCCAGGTGCTGCGGCGCCGGCCGCTCTCCCGAACGGTCCAGGTGCGCGGAGACAATCAGCACGAAGTAGGCGCCGGACCGCGGAACGCTCATGCGGAACTGTCCCTCGGCGTCGGCCTTCGCCGCATCGCCGCCAATCTGTTGAATGGCGGCCAGAGCGGGATCGGCCGGATCCAGCGGTTCGCCGTCGGGACGAAACGGGGCGGTCGGCGCCTTCGCTTCGGGACGGGCATCCTCGGGCAACAGGATCACCGTGGCGCCGCTGTCGGGAGTTGGCAGATTATCGCCCGCGTCGTAGGCGACCGAGCCGGCGACGCTCCAGGGTCCCCCCGCGTCCGCGTTCTCGCTTTCCGGCGCCGCGCCGCCGATGACCACTCCAAACGCGAAGCTCACCAGCGCCACCAGCCCCAACAGCGCGCCTTGGGCGTACAGGATCCAACGCGGGACAGCCACCTTGTCGAGGTCGAGCGGCTGGCGGGTCGATGGCGCTTCATCTTCCTCGACGTAGACGTACTCCGTTTCGTATTCGTAATCGGGAAACTCCGGATAATCCTCATCCGGCGTCGCCGGCTCTTCGCCGACGGCGGTTGAGGGGCCGGCATCGGTGGGAGGCGCCGCGGAAAACGCTTCCGCCGGCGCAGGCGGCTGCGCACTCGGCTCCTCCGCAGGCACAGTCACCTTGTTCTTGCACTGCGGACAGGAGACCACCGCCCCGGCCTTCTTGCTGCCGACGCTCAGTCGCTGTTGACAATGTTCGCAACGAAAGCGAACCGGCATGGAAGCTCCGATAGGCGCCGAAGCGGCGCCGATGGCGTCTCGGGCGGTCGCAGGGTCATTCCGGCGGGTCCTCCTCCGGCGATTGTGCCGGATCCGGCGTCGCAGGAGGGCGCCTCCGGGCCCGCTCCTCCCAAGCGAGGACCGTCATCGCCACCGCCAGCAAAAGCAGCACCCCGTTGATAGCCAGAAGAACCAGACACGCTATCCCGATTATGCGCAGAACCTGCGCCAGCGGCGAGTCCTGCAAGGCGACCGCCAGCAGGTAACCGCCCATCATCACCCCCCACGCCACGAGGAGGGTGAAATAGGCGTAGATCAGCCCGACAAGCAAGGAGCGGTATTGCACAAGCGGTTCCCGGATAACTGCCCGTCTCTCGACTCGCCGCCGATAGCGGGCGATAATAGACGAAGACTCGGGGACCCGCTATTCTACTCAAACCTGCTATTCCAAGTGACGGATCGCCAAAGAAGGAGTTCGTATGATCTCTAAGTTGACGCCGGAAATTAAGGAAGCAGTCGCAAATCAGCACGGCGGCCCGCTCCGGATTGAGGAAACCGACGGTTCCTACGTTCTCATGTCGATGGAGGTCTATCGCGAACTGATGGGCGTAGGGTCCGACGAGGAGCTCCATGCTTCCGTTCAAGCGCTGCAGGCCGGACACAAGGCCCACCAGCAAGGCAGGACGCGGTCGTTCCGGGATTTCCTCGATGAACTCGGGCGCAAACATGAAGTACCGGGTTGAGATTACAGCGCCGGCCGAATCGGACATTGAAGAAGCGTATCTTTGGATTCGCAACAACGCGCCGGAGGCGGCGGTGCGATGGCGGGAGGGGCTTTACCATGTAGCCCAGGAGCTGGAAACTTCGCCTCGCCGGTTCGGGCTGGCTCCGGAAGACGCGGTGGTAGATTTCGAGGTGCGGCAATTCGTCTACACGTCGTATCGCATCCTCTATACCGTCAAGGACGACGCCGTTTACATTCTTCACGTGCGGCGCGGAGCGCGGCAGTTCCTCACGGCGGAAGAAATCCAGGCGCCGCCGTAGCCGCGTGACGCTCTAAGCAACGTCGGCAAATCGTTGACTTGCGGGGCGCAACGGCCACAATGAAAGAAGCGGCGTTTTTCTGCGAATCACCGACGCTCGTCTCTTCGCTGCTCCGGAGCGAACATGAATCAAACCCGTTTGGCGCCGATGGCGTTTAGCTGCGCGGTCCTCGTGCTCTTGGCGCCCACCGCCCGCGGCGAGGTTGTGACGCTCAAGAACGGCCTTCACCTGGAAGGGTCGCTGGGGAAAATTGCGGAATTGGGCGCCAATCCGCTGGAGGGCGAAAACCCCGGCGGCCCGGTCGATGTTAAGAAGATCGTGCTCATCGACGACGGCCTGCGGCGGGTGTTTATCAGCAGCAACTTGATCGCTCCCCCCATCGATCCGGCCGTGCGGAACCTCGTGAAGCTGCGGTTCGACGATCAGCGGGTGGCGACGTCGGGGCGACGAGTGGCGTCGGTGGGATCGATCGTGCGGATCACCCCCTTCGACGAATGGGGCCGGCGAACGGTCACCATCAACACCCCGCAAGGGACGGTGGACGTGATTCAGGGAATCACCGAGGTTACGCCCACCTACACCCGCGTGCAGGGGCTGCAGGTCGGCCAGAACAGCTACGAGTGGGACATGCGGCTGGCCACCAGCTCCATCCCGCGCGACGTGTTGAGCAAGGTCATCCACAAGCACATCGACGCCGGCGACGCCACGATGCGCACCAAGGTTGTTCGCCTCTATATCCAGGCCGGCCGGGAGCGGGACGCCCAGTTGGAGCTGGACGCCGTGCTGAAGGATTTTCCCGAGCTGGGGGACCTGGAGAAGCTCAATAATGAACTGCGGCAAGCGACGGCTCAGCGACTGCTCGACGAGCTGGACCTGCGGGCCGAGGCGGGGCAGCATCACCTGGCGCTGCGGATGCTTTCGGCGTTTCCCGCGAAGGGGGTGGCGGGCGAATTGCTGCTCAAGGTTCGAGATCGGTTGTCGAAGTACGCCGGGGTCCAGGAGAAAGGGGAGCGGGTTCTCGAGTTGCTCGAGCAGCACCTTGGGGAGATCAGCGACGAAGCCCTCCGCGCCCGCATCACGCCGGCGGTCGAGGAGATCGCGCGGGAGCTGAACATCCACACGCTCGATCGCATGGCGCCGTACCTGCTCCTGTCCGACGGCGACGCCCACGGCGCCGACGCGAAGCTTGCGGTGGCGATCAGCGGCTGGCTGATCGGGCCCGACGCGGCCTTGGAGAACCTCGCCGTGGCTTCCTCGCTCTATGACGCCCGCAACCTGGTGCGCGACTACCTTCGCGCCGGTCTGCAGCACGAGCGGGACGCGATTCTCGAGCAGCTCGAAGGGATGGAAGGGGGCGCCCCGCCCTACGTGGCGAAGCTGCTGGAGCACATGAAGCCGGCGATCGAACTCGAGCCGGCCGACCGCGGACTTTACGAACTCACGGCGCCGGGATTGCCGAATGAACCGGACTTCCCTTACTTCGTGCAGCTCCCGCCGGAGTACGATCCGATGCGAAAGTACCCCTGCATCGTGTCGCTGCACGCCGCGGGCACGACGCCGCAGCATCAGATCGACTGGTGGGCCGGCGCCTACAGCGAAGCCTCCGTCGCCCGATTGGGCCAAGCGACGCGGAAGGGCTACATCGTGCTGGCGCCCGCCTGGGGCAAGGAGCACCAGCGAAGTTACGACTACACCGCGCGCGAGCACGCCGCGGTGCTCTCGCCGCTGCGGGACGCCTGCCGGCGATTCTCCATCGACACGGACCGCGTCTACCTCAGCGGCCACTCCATCGGAGGCGACGCCGCCTGGGACGTCGGCCTCTCGCACCCGGACCTGTGGGCGGGGCTGATCGTCATCGGCGGCCGATCGGACAAGTACATCTCCCGCTACACCGAGAACGCCCGCTACACGCTGCCGATGTATTTCGTCGCCGGCGAGATGGACGGCGACTGGCTCCCCACCAACGAGCGCGACCTCAACCGCTACCTGACGCTGCACAACTTCGACGCGATCGTGGTCGAGTACCAAGGCCGCGGGCACGAGCACTTCCACGACGATGTCCAACACATCTTCGACTGGATGGCCCGCCATCGCCGCAACTTCTTCCCTGAGAAATTCTCGTGCGCGTCGATGCGGCCGTGGGACAACTTCTTCTTTTGGGCGGAGGTGTCGAATTTTCCGGCGAGGTCGCTGGTGGCCCCGGTGGCGTGGCCGGAGCGAGGCGCCCGCGCGGCGATGACCACCGGCGAAATCCACCCCAAAAACTACATCAACCTCCAGTCCTCCGCCGACCGCGCGACGATCTGGCTGGCGCCGGAGATGGTCAATTTCGACGAACGGATTTCGCTCGCCTTCAACCGCCACCGCAAGAGCGAGGCGATCCAGCCCACGGCGGAGGTCATCCTGGAGGACGTGCGAACCCGCGGCGATCGGCAGCATCCCTTCTGGGCGAAAGTGGAGTTCGCACGAGGTCGGTGAGTCAGCCGATCATTCGGAGTGCGACTCGGCCGGCGGCGCTTGCGTCGCGCCGGTGAGATAGGCGAACAGGTCGCGGAGCTGCTCCGACGAGAGTTGCTGCAGCACGCCGTCGGGCATCATCGACAGGGGAGAGAGGCGGCGGTCATCGATCTCATCGGCCGGGATCACCAGCCGTTCGTTCGCGGATTGCACCGTCACGGCGTTGTCGTTCTCCGCCAGGACCAGCCCCGTCACGACGCGGCCGGCGGTCGTGACGATCACCTCCATCTGGTAATCCTTGGAGACCGCGGCGCTCGGGTCGATCAGGTTCTCCAGCAGGTAATCGAGGTTCGTGCGCTGCGCGCCGGTGATGTCGGGACCGATCGTCCCGCCCGCGTCGAACAGGCGATGGCAGTTGGCGCAGGTCTTCTCGAAGAGGAGCCGGCCGGCGGAGCGATCGGCCCTCTCGAGCGTCTCCGGCGTGAGCCGCTTCTTGAAGTCGGCGATGAGGCGGGCCTTCTCCTCCGGCGTCTCGCGCACCTCGCCCCACAGCGTTCGCAGCCGTGCGGTGATTTCCTCGTCTTCCAAGGTTTGCAGTTGCCGGGCGGTGTAGGCGGTCAGGTCGGTGCGCGGCACGCCGCCGGATTCGACAGCGTCGAGCAAGGCGGTCGCCCACGTTCTGCGCGAAGCGAGTGTCTGCAGCGCATCCTGACGCGCGGCGGCGTCGAACGAATCGTAGGCGTCGAGGATGATCGCGGCGGTAGCCGGATCATCGTACTCCGCGAGTCCCCGCAGCGCGGCGCTCTGTAAGCCCGACGCGTTCAAAAGGCCGAACAGCAGCGGCGTCAACTCCGCCGCCCGCTTGGCCACCAGGGCCTGCACCGCCCGCAGCCGCGTTGCGGCGGGAAGGGCCTCATCGGCCGCCTGGCGCCGCAAGAGCTCCAGCGCCGCCGGATCGTCAAAGGTCAGCGCCAACTGCAGGGACAACTCCCGCACGGCCTCATCCGGAGAGGATTGCAACTGCGCGTACGTCTCAGACCAACCCGTCGGCGCCTCGGCGCTGCGGATGCCCTCCAGCCCCTGGAGGGCCCCCGCCAGCACTTCCGACTGAACATCACGCTTGTCGGTTTCGCGCAACACCCGGGCAAGCTCCTCCAGCGCCTCACTCCGCCGATGACTCGAAACCGCCCGCCGCACAATATGCCGCTGCACGAGCGGAATCTCCACATCCGCGGCGAGCGCGAAATACCGGCTCAAATCCTCCTCCACCAGCGGCGCCACGCCGTACCAGATCATCAGCGGCAGGTTCTGATCGCCGGCATCTTCGCCTCGCGACGCCAACGCTTCGGCGATGGGCCAACGGTCGCCCAATTCCAGTCGCTGCAGCGCGCACGCCAGGTGCAGCCGCACGTACGCCGATTCATCCGCCGCCGCCATCTCTCGAAAGCGATCGAGCGCCTCCACCGGCGGGTCCTTGTCTTCGCACAACAGCCGCACCGCCCAGCCGCGGATGTACTCGCTCTCATCGTTGAGTTGCTGAATCAAGAACTCATCGTCGAGTCCGCCGACCACGTGCAGCGTCCAGAGCGCTCGCAGCCGCCGCGTCACGTCCTCCTGATTGGCGAACATCGCGTGCAACGACTCGCGAACCGCCGTCATGTCCCGACCCGCGGTGGCTCGCTCCTGCAGCACCCGCCGGGCGTGCCGCACATGCCAATCATTCTGGTGCAGTTGCAGATTCACCAGCTCATCGTTGTCCAGCGCCGCCACATCCACCGCGACCGCCGACGGCCTCCCGTAGCTGATCTTATAAATCCGGCCGGTCTCGCGCCGCGTGTTGCGGAC
>JAHWKS010000269.1 GCA_019347795.1 Planctomycetota bacterium
GCCCTGGCGGCTGCCGGCACGGTAGTTCCGATGAACAACCAGCAGCTTGACAGCGTGACCAGCCTCGGCTCCGGCTTAATGCTCTGGGCCAACCTGCTGATCGTGCTTCCGCTGAGTTATCAGGCGATCCGCGCCTATCACGACTATTTTCGCCGGCTCGACGCAGGCGAGTTCCCCCGGCGCGGACCGGACGAAGTCACTGACCTGGCCGAAGGGTGAGAGCCGCCCCCCCCGCGACGACTAACGCGATAAGCCCACGCGATTTCTAACCGGCTTCCTGCAGCAAAATTGCGAGCAAGGAGAATTGTGCGCAGTTTCTTCCGCGCGTGGGCGATTCGTCGCGGTGGTTACGTTCAAGCAAGCCCGGTTTTGTGCTTGACGAAGCGCCGCAACGCCGATAAGGTATTCGGAAAGTCGAATATCCGAATGACCGCTGGGGATTCAGGCAATGGTGCTGCACGATTCAAGCTCCGCTTCAGAGTTGCTAAAAGCCTTTTCCCACCCGACGCGGCTGGCGATCCTGCAGGAGCTTTTGACGGGACCGAAATGCGTCACCGATATGGAGGAATTGCTGCCGGCTCGCCAGGCCAATATCTCCCAGCATTTGGCGGTGCTCCGCCACGCGAAGCTCGTGGATTACGCCCAGGATGGTTCGCTCCGTTGCTACTATCTGTGCCGGCCGAATCTGGTGGAAGACATGCTCGCCCTTGTCGGCCGCAACGACCCCGTCGTCAAGCGCAGCGCCGAGGAGATTCAAAGAGACAAGCAGCGGCTTGCGAAAGCCCTCGTGAAGCCGAAGCCATCCGTAAAGACCGACCGCCGCCGGTTGGCGAAGCGATGAGCCATCCCATTTACCTCGATTACAACGCCACGACCCCGTTGGCCGACGAGGTCGCTGCGGCAATGTCCCAGCATCTCGCGGAGCCGTATGGCAACCCGTCTAGCTTGCACTGGGCAGGTCTTCCTGCCCGGGATGCGGTCGAGACCGCACGGTCGCAAGTGGCAGCGCTGCTCTGTTGCGATGCGACGGAGGTCGTCTTTACCTCAGGCGGAACGGAAGCGAACAACCACGCGATCAAGGGCCTGTTCTTCGCGCGGCAGGATTCCCGGCGTCCCTTTCATGTCATTACCAGCCGCATCGAGCATCCGGCAGTGCTGGAGCCATGCCGGTTCCTTGAACGCCTGGGGGCGGAGATTACGCGGCTTCGCGTCGATCGCTTTGGCATGGTCGACCCCGATGATGTACGGCGCGCGATCCGTCCGGACACGGGGCTTATCTCGATTATGCACGCCAATAACGAGGTCGGCACGATCCAGCCTTTGATCGACATCGCCGCGATAGCCCGAGAACGCGGCGTGTTGCTTCACACGGATGCGGCGCAAACGGTCGGCAAGATAACCGTGGACGTCGAAGCGCTCGGCGTCGACCTGCTGTCGCTGGCGGGGCACAAGTTGTACGGGCCGAAGGGGGTCGGAGCACTCTTCATCCGCGAGGGAGTGGAGGTGGTGCCGCTGCTGCACGGCGCGGGGCACGAGGCCGGGCGCCGCGCAGGGACGGAGAATGTGTTGGAAATCGTAGGATTGGGCGCTGCTTGTGAACTCGCCCGCACGTGGAGCGAAGACGCCTCGATCGTGGCTCTACGTGACGCTCTCTGGGATCTGCTGCAGGCGACGTTCGGCAACCAGGTCGTGCTTAATGGCCATCCCGATCGCCGCTTGCCGAATACGGTGAATGTCGGCTTCCGCGGCAAGATCGGCGGCGACATCCTGGCCAGAATGCCGGATGTGGCGGCTTCCACCGGCTCGGCCTGCCACGAGGGAAGCATGCACATCAGTCGCATACTCGTCGAAATGGGGACGCCGCGGGATGTCGCGTTGGGCGCCGTTCGTTTCAGCTTGGGGCGCGACACGACTGTGAATGAGATTCACGCCGTCGTGGAAATGCTCGTCCGCAATCTCGCGTCTGAGTCCGTAGCCGCCACCTAAACGCCAAGGAGCCGTCCGCCTGTGGGGCATCGATCAGGAGGTTCGCTGATGACGAAGAAGAGCCGCGATAGTTTCGGCGCCAGGATTGCGGATGCGATGCTGAACGGCCGGCGCCTTGCCCTGATCACCGCAATTGTGGTTGAGTCGCTCTTGCACTCAGCGCCTCCGGTGCTGAATGCCCAGGAACCGGGAACTCTCTTCGAGCGGCGCATCGCCTCGATCCTTTCGGATAGGTGCGCCAGTTGCCACAACCCGGAGAAACGGGAAGGCGGCCTGGACGTGACAAGCCGGGATTCGCTGCTCAAAGGGGGCGACAGCGGACCGGCCATCACGCCAGGCAACGCGGATGAGAGTTGGCTGCTGGACATCGTTGCCGGCGACGAGCCCGAGATGCCGAAAAACGCGACGCCGCTTACGGGGGAGGAGTTGGCGGACCTGAGGGATTGGATTGAAACCGGCGCCGAGTGGCCGGACGGGATTCAGGTGACGGCGCAGTTGTGGTCCTTGCGCCCGGTGGTAAGGCCGGCGGTTCCTTCCGTAAAAGACTCCGAACGGATCGCAACGCCGATCGACGCATTCATTCTTCGGCGCCTCGAAGAGGAAGGCCTAAATCCGGCGCCGCGGGCCGAGCGGCTCACGTTGATTCGCCGGGCGACGTTCGACTTGCACGGCTTGCCTCCGACGCCGGAGGAGATCGACGACTTCCTTTCGGATGCATCGCCCAACGCCTTCGCCAAAGTTGTTGATCGCTTGCTCAAGTCGCCCCGCTACGGGGAACGCTGGGGCCGCCATTGGCTCGATCTGGCCAGTTACGCCGACTCCCATGGATTCGAGCTGGACTATCCCCGCCCCTATGCCTGGCGCTATCGCGATTACGTCATTCAGGCATTCAATGACGACAAGCCATACGACGAGTTCCTCCAGGAACAGTTGGCGGGCGACATACTTTACCCCCGTGAGCCGTCCGCCGTGATCGCCACGGGATTCCTGTCGGCCGGGCCGTGGGATTACTCCGGCTTTGTTACGGCCATTCAAGGAACGGCCGCCAGCCGAGGCACGCGGCTGCAGGACCTCGACAACATGCTCACCACCGTCATGACGACCACGGTCGGTTTGACGGTCGGGTGTGCGAAGTGCCACGACCACAAATTCGATCCGATTCCACAGCGGGACTATTACAGCCTTCAGGCCGTCTTCGCCGGCGTCCGTCGCGGGGACCGGATCATCCGGGGACGCGCGACGGAAGAGCAGGCGCGCCGGATGGCGCAGATCCGGCTCGACATTCACAAGAAGCGGATCGGCGTGGCCGAGATCGATGCGCGGGCGCCCAAGGATCGCACCGAAGAGATGGATCAAAACCGGGCCAGGCTGCAAGAGGAAATTGCGGTGCTGGAGGCCGAATATGCGGAATTCCCTGAGGCAGAATTGACGTATGCCGTGATTCCGGAGACTCCTCCGGCAACTCACATCCTGAGTCGAGGGGACACCGAGTCGCCGCTCGACGAAGTCGCTCCCGCGGCCTTGTCTGCCGTCGGCAGCCTTCCAGCCAAGTTGACCGGCGCCGATGCTCCGGAAGGAGCTCGCCGCCTCGCCCTGGCCCGCTGGCTCACCGATCCCGCCAACCCGCTAACAGCGCGTGTGATGGCCAACCGCCTGTGGCAACGTCACTTCGGCCGGGGCATTGTGGGCACGCCTGGAGATTTTGGCTTCAATGGGGAGCATCCTTCGCATCCTGACTTGCTGGACTGGCTGGCGACGGAGTTCCAGAAGCGGCACTGGTCGATCAAGGCGATGCACCGTCTGATCATGCTCAGCAGCACGTATCAGCAATCGTCGCAGCACGACGAGAAGGCGGCTGCGGCCGATTCCGGCAATCGCTTGTTGTGGCGAATGAACCGCAGGCGATTGTCGGCGGAGGAGGTGCGCGACTCCATCCTGGCAGTGAGCGGAGAACTCGACCTGACGATGGGCGGGCCTGCCGATCAGCCGTTTCGCTTCCAGTTCCGAAAGTCTCCCATCTATGACTATCTCGATGCGACGGAACGTCCCGAGCGCTCACGGCGATCGATCTACAACTTCATCGTACGGAGCACTCCGGATCCCTTCATGGACGTGTTGGATTTTCCCGTCCCTGCGAGCTGCACGCCGGCCCGCAGTTCCACCAACACCCCATTGCAGTCGTTGTCGCTGCTCAACGATCCCTTCGTAATCCGCCAGGCGGATCAGTTTGCCGCACGCCTGGCCGATGCGCATCCGCACGATGTCCCTGCGCAGGTGAACATGGCCTACCGGCTGGCGCTGGGGCGCGAGCCCTTGCCGGAGGAGGTGGATCGCGCGGAGCTGTTCATCGGCCGGCGTCAGTTGATCCAGTTCTGCCGAGTGCTCTTCAATACCAACGAATTTCTCTACGTCGATTGACGCGCCGCGGCGCCGTCGGATGAAGGAGATCACCATGCCGGATTATCGACACACCGATCACCGGCCGCGTCTGTTTGACCGGCGCAGCTTTCTGTGGACGGTGGGCGGCGGCTTCGGCGGAATGGCTCTGTCCGCGCTATTGGCCGAGGAGCAATCCGCGCTTGCCGCCCGCGAAGGTGGGCGCCGCTCGGCCGACACGGCCCCGCACGTCGAGCCAAAGGCGAAACAGGTCATCCAAATCTTCGTCAGCGGCGGGATGAGCCACATCGACACGTTCGACTACAAGCCGGAGCTATTCCGGCGCGCCGGAAAGGAGTTCGAGCCCGGCGGGAAGGTCGAGTTGTTTGAAAGCATTCCCGGAAAGATTCAGCCGAGCAACTGGCCATTCCGGCAGCAGGGCGAGTGCGGGCGGTGGATTTCCGCGCTGTTCCCGCACCTGGGGAGCTGCGTGGATGACATGTGCTTTATTCACTCCATGGTTTCCAAGAGCAACGTTCACGGTCCGGCGCTGTTCATGATGAACTCGGGCTTCGTCCTTCCAGGCTTTCCGTCGATGGGATCGTGGGTGACGTACGGCCTCGGGACGGAAAACCGGAACCTGCCGGCGTTTGTCGTGCTTCCGGATCCTCGCGGCTTTCCCATGAACGGCCCCATCAACTGGGGCGCCGGCTTTCTCCCGGCCACCTACCAAGGGGCAGCCTTGGCCACGCGCCCCGGCGCCCCGCCGATTCATAATCTGTTCCCGCCGAACGATGCGCGTCTCTCTGAAGACAGCGAACGCGACGCATTCCAGCTCCTGAACACGTTGAATGCGGAGCACGCCCGCCAGCGTCCCGGCGACAGCGAACTGGAAGCGAGGATCAACTCCTATGAACTGGCCGCCCGCCTCCAATTATCCGCGCCGGAAGCCGTTGACCTTTCCCAGGAGACCGAGGCGGTGCATCGGCTCTATGGGATCGACGACCACGTAACAGCCCCTACGGTTCGACAGTGCCTGATGGCTCGGCGGCTCATCGAGCGCGGCGTGCGGTTCGTCCAGGTCTGGTCGGGGGCGCTGAACGCGGGATTCCCCCGTCAGAACTGGGATGGTCACGAGAACACGGTCGACAATCACGGGCGCGAGGCGAAGCGATTTGATCAGCCGGTGGCCGCCTTGCTCAAGGACCTCAAGGCCAAGGGACTGCTTGACGAGACGCTTGTGATCTGCACGTCCGAGTTCGGACGGATGTGCTGCTCGCAGTGGGGGAAGGGCCGCGACCATAACCCGTTCGCCTTCACGTCGTGGCTGGCCGGCGGGGGGATCAAGGGAGGCGCCGCGTACGGCGAAAGCGATGAGTTTGCCTACAAGACCGTCAAGGATCCCGTCTACTGCTACGACCTGCACGCGACGGCATTGCACCTGCTCGGAATCGACCATACGAAGCTGACGTACCGGCACAACGGAACCGATCGCAGGCTGACCGACGTGCACGGCCACGTAATCCAAGATGTTTTAGGCTGATCTCTTCCCAGCAAGCTTGGTCGTGTGAACAGGGCGTCTTACATCCTCATGGCCGTCCCGGCGGGCGCATACCTGCTATTGTTCCTCTTGGAGCGATGGCTTCCGCTCCGGGCCGCCACGCGCAGACTATGGCGGCGCCTGCTGGTGAACGTTGCAATTTCGGCCTTGGCTTTCGGCGCGGCGGCGATTTTCGTACGTCCCGCCGCCTCCTATGCGCTGGGTTTCGCAGAAAGCTCCGTCGGCCTGTTGCCTCTATTCGACTTGCCCGGTCCCGTCGCGTTCGTGCTCGGGTTTCTCGCAATGGATCTGTCGTTTTATTATTGGCACCTCGCCAACCACCGAGTTCCCCTGCTGTGGCGATTCCACAACGTTCACCATATCGACCCGGATCTGGACGTGACCACCGCGTTTCGGTTTCATCCTGGGGAGATTGCGCTCTCGGCCGGCTTTCGTATCGTGCAGGTGCTGGCGATCGGGCCCACTTTGGCGGTCTATGCGACGTACGAGTTGGTTTTCTTGCTAAATACGATTTTTCACCACAGCAATCTTCGTCTGCCCGTGCGAGGCGAGCGAATACTGAACCTGCTGCTCGTAACGCCCCGCATGCACGGCATCCACCACTCGCAGTTCCACGACGAAACAGACTCGAACTTCTCCACGGTCTTCCCCTGGTGGGACCGGATCCACCACACCCTGCGGCTTAACGTTCCGCAGCAAGCGATTGTCATCGGCGTCCCTGGCTACGAAGACGACGGCGACCACGGATTTGCAAGCGCGTTTCTACTTCCGTTTCGTAGGCAACGGGACTATTGGCGAAAAAAGAACGGGGACGAAATGGAAACTCGGCCGCAAAGGTCGACCGGTTCGCGGAGCCAAATGTCGGAATAGACGACCGGTCTGCTCCGGAGCGGCGCCGCTTAGATGTCGCCGCACTGGTTATTCAACTCACATCGGCGTTTAACGCCACAGGCGCCTGCGACTGATCATGCTCCTTAATTAGCGATGCCAGGAGCTCCATTAACCTGGACGACTCGACCGGCTGCATCGTGTGGTCGGACGACGGCGTCGTCGTCACCGTCGGCGTGCAGGATCTCGTCGTCGTGCACGCGAACGCGATCACGTTCGTCGCGCCGCGCGAGCGCGCGCCCGAGCTGAAGCAGCTGCTCGATCGGCTCCCCATCAAGCTGCGCGAGCCAGGTGGAGGTGAGACGGCGTGAGCGGGTCAGGATGAGGGGAGTTCCGCGT
>JAHWKS010000270.1 GCA_019347795.1 Planctomycetota bacterium
GCTAGTGGTCGTAGGGGAAGTTTTAGGGCGTGTTATCCGTTTGATTCTGCACTACGGGGTATCCTTGAAGCTGAGATTAGAAGGGTTACCGTGGTTGAGTCGAGGTGATTTGATCGATGGGTGTTTGGGGGGCGTGTGGGTGCAGATGTTAGACGTGGATCGGCGGATCGATTGCAACTTGCTGTTCGCGCTCCGCGGCGGGCCACGCCAGTACCGGTTGAGCCGCCTCGCGTTTTGCATAAGCAATCTTGTAGAGCTTGCCCTTCCCGGCGGGGCCCGATCCCCAGTCGGGACCGCCGCTGTGCGCGGCGACCACGAGTTCCCCCGCGGGGGAAACGCAGGCATCGGCGGCGAGCATGTTTAAACACGCCAGTAAATGATTTTGCGCGACGTAGCCGGCGTCGCTCGTGACGAGCCGCGTCCGGTAAAGCTTGCCGCGCGAGTATCCTGCGACAATCGCATCGCCGCGCCACGAAGCGGGACCGAAAGTTCGTCCTCCCTCGCCCCGCTCATTGAAGTTCAGCCCGCACGTCGATTGATGCTGCGGGCCGTAGTCGAACGAGCTAGGTTCATCAATCACCTCGGGGAGGCGCTCGGGATGCCGCGGCGGGAAACCATAGTGGCGGCCCGGCTGGATGTGGAGCAGCTCGTCGAACGGGTTCCCGTTGGGAAGCCAGGTAGCGCCTTCCTGGTCCGTGCAGAACAAGTCGCCGGCGCCGTTGAACCGCAGCGCCACGGGAAACCGAATGCCCGAGCAAACGACCTCGCGCTTTTTGAAATCGGGCGATATCCGCAGAATGGCGCCTCGCTCGCCGTCCACGCGATAGCGGGCGCGGCCTTGTTGATCGGTGAGGTAGGCGTCGGTGAAGTTTTGCGTCCCCAGCCCGAAGTAGATGCTGCCGTCGCGGCGATCGAAGGCCACGCCCAGGGCATCGACGCCGTGAGGCAACGCTCGCCACCCGTCGGCGATGACGATCTCGCGATCGGCCTGGTCATCGCCGTCGGTGTCCACGATCAGCGAGCACTTCCCTTTCGACGCGACAAACACTCCCCGGCCGTGCTTGTAGTCCTCGGGCGTGAGGTCCATTCCGATCGGAGCCTGCAAGGCGCCGTCGTTCGTCCAGAACGTCTCGGACGTGTCCTCCAGGCCGTCGCCGTCGGCGTCGCGGAGCAGGAAGATGTCGCCGTTGTACCCGAGCGCCACGAGCTTCCCGTCGTCGCGGTAGAGAACGTTGTTGATGTTTGGCAGCTCCAGCGGCAATTCCTGGACGACGAAGCCGGGAACGAGCATCTGCACCGGCGGCGGGTCTTTCACCGTCTCGACCAGCCGTCCGCGGGCGCGGTCAATCTTCGTCACGGCCGCGTCGATGCCGCCGTACTTTTCCTGAAGATATGCGCGCACCGCTCCCCTCTCCTGATCGGCCAAGGCGCGGTCATAGAAAATCACTTCGGCCACGTCGCCGTGGAAGAATCCTTGGACAAACGACGGCCTGGCCTCATTGGAGTACATGCGCGCGCCGACGATAAGCTCCTCCAACGCCAGCGGCCCGGGCTCGCGCGGCCGGGCGTGGCCCGGCGTCTTGCCGTCGATCACGACCTGCACCGACTCCCGGTCCGCGACGACCTCGATCAGGTGAAATCCGCCGAAGGGGACATCCTCCGACATCAGGTCCCGGGCGCCTGCGAAGCCGCGTCCTTCCACGTTCACCGTCTGAAAGGCCGGCGAGGGCGCATACGATTGATCGACGTTGACGCCGCTTGAGTAGTCGTTCTGCCCCAGGGCGCTGGCGCCGAGGAAGGCGCGGAATCCGCCGGCGTTCGACGTCGGCGCCGCGAAAACAAACGCCGAGAACTCCTCGACGCGGCGGCCGGCGAAGACGCCGCCGAGAAAGTCGTCCTTCCCATCAAAGCGCACAAAGGCATGCCCCTTGACGTGGCGAAACACCGGCTGCGCCGCCGATGATCGCTGCATCACATGCCGCTGACGTCCCGAGCCGTCAAACCACACATCCAGCGGGCGACTATCGTCCAAAGGCAGACCTCGCACGCCGTGCTGCTTCCACGCATCAGGCTGCACCTGCGCGTCCAGCCACAGCGACAACCCCTCACGCACCGGCAGATCCTTCTCAGCCCAAACCGCTTGAGCCAGCGCTCTTGACGAACCGGGTCCGACGAGGAGAGACACAAGAATCGAACTCAGGATCCCGGCGGGAAGATGCAAATGGTCCTTCATCGCTCCAGTAATCAAAGCTGCCAGGCCGCACACGGCTCCGCGCGGTCCGCGACCGCGGGCGAAAATCAAGAGCGTAAACTACGCGGCGGCAAATCGCCAGCCGAGAGCCGGCCGGCAGAGCCTTTCCACGTTCAGCCTTTCATGGAGCGTCAATCGTGATGCGTTTCCGGCCCCTTCTTCAAATTCGCCAGGAACTCCACCAGGTCGCGGATGTCGGGCCGGGTGAGGTGCTTTAAGAGGTCCTCGGGCATGGCGCTTTTGCCGGTGCGGCGCTCTTCGATCGTCTCTTTGTCGATCGTGATCTGCTTTCCTTCGGCGGTCACCAGCCGAAGCACCGCCTCGTCTTCGAACTTCACCACGCCGGTGTGAACGAAGCCTTCCTCGGTGGCGACCACCGCCGTCTCGAAGTTCTTGGCGATCGTGCGGCTGGGGGCGACGATCGCCTCCAGCAGGTAGTCCCGCTTTTTGTCGGCCCCGATGTTCGTGAGGTCGGGGCCGACTTCGCCGCCGGTTCCCTGCACCTCGTGGCAGCGGACGCAGGCGACGTCGGTCTTCTCGAAAAAGATCCGCCGCCCGCGTTCGGCGTTGCCGCCGGCCGATGCTTCGCGATAGACCGAGAGCGGATCATCCGGCTCGCGAGTGGCTTCGTACTTCGACAGTTTCCCCTCGATCTCCGGCGTGCGATGCGCCTCGGCCGCCAGCAGCACGTCAAGCTGCGTGTCGGCGGGGATGCGGCCGGCCAAGAGGTTATCCATCGCATGCGAGACAATGTTCGCCGCCTCGGGCGATTGGACGCGAGCCAGCGCCGCCAGCGCGCCCTGCCGCTCGACAAGTTCGCCGTTGTAGATTGTCGTGTCCAAGAGCGGGAGCGCCGCCTGCGGATCGAGTTCGGCGAGCACACGTCGTCCGCCGGCCCGCAGCACGGCGTCCTCGGCGCCGATCGCCTTCTCGGCCAATTCTCGAAGCCCTTCGTCTTGGAGCGCCGCCAGCGCCTCCAGCGCCGCAGAACGTACGGCCCCGCGCTGCGAATCGTCGGCCAGCAAGTTCCGGAGGGCCGGAGCCGCCTCGATCACGCCATACCTGGCGGCCACGCGGGCGCCTGCCTCGCGCACCGCCTCCGGACCGGTGAAGATGCCCGGGAGGGCGGGCTTCATCGCCGCCGCAGCGATCTGCGGATCGCGCTGGGGGAGCGGACGCCAGAAGTTCAGCACGCGATCCTTGGGCGAAGGCTCGCCCCACGTCTCCAGCATCGCCAGCGCCTCCAGCCGCATCGCCTCCGGCGCCGAGTCGCGGCCGGCCACGTTCGCCACGGCGGCGGCGTTCTCCGCCTTCCCCAACCGAAAGTTGGCGTTAAGCGCCCGCCGCAAGAGCGCATCATTCTGCGTGTCGCGGGACGCGAGCGAAGCCAACTCGGGCAGCGCTACGGCGACCGGCAAATCGTGCACCGCGCGAGCCGCTTCGAGGATCACGCGTTCCTCCGGGTCGCGGAGGAATTCGGCGATCGCAGGACTGGCCAACTTACGAAGCGCGACCGCCGCCGCCAGCCGCACCGCGACGGACGGATGCTTCGCCGCGGCTTCGATGATCGCACTCGGGTCTCCCGTTCCCGCCAAGGCCATCGCCCCGCCGTGCCGCAGCACCGGATCGGCGTTGTCATTCTCGGCGAGCATTGCGGCGACGGCGGGAATCGCGTTGGTTGAACCGAGTTTTCCAAGCGCAACGGCCGCAAAGTATCGCACCCGTGATGAATCGTCATTGAGCAAGTTGATCAGCTGCTCTCGGGACGGTTCGTACCGATTGTCGCCGAGCGTCTTCGCAGCTTGCGCACGGACCTCCGCATCGGTGTCTCCGAGCAACCTGGCGACGATCTCCAGGAGTTCGCGTTTCTCAGACATGCGGGCGATTTGTCCGAGGCCCCAAATGCCGTGCAGCCGCGCGAGTTGATTCTCCGATGAACTGACTACCTTCGCCAGCGCGTCGGTCGCGCGCTTTTCCGCCAGCGCAAACTGCGCCTCGAGTCGAATGCGGCGGTCGGCGTGCGAGAGCAGCCCGATCAACTCGCCGATCGGCCCCTGTGCGAAACCTTCCGCCAAGAGCCGCTGCACCTCTTGCACAACGGCCGCGTCACGCTGGGCGGGATCGAAGAAGCGATAGATGCGCCCCTTCCCGAGGCCGTCCCAGCCATCGACCCAATCGCTGATATACAGGCTGCCGTCGGGTCCGAAGTCCACGTCGGTGGCGAGGATTTGCCAGATCGGCTGCTCGGCATCGACCAACTCGAAAAAAGCGCCCTGCGGCTTCACGAGGAAGCTGCGGACGCCGCTCTGCAACGGCGTGCCGCGGAAGTCGGCCAGGAAGAATCTCCCGCGCCATTCCTCGCCGAAGCCCGTGCCGGGATAGTACGTGAGGCCCGAGGGACCGTCCGCGATGTTCGCTACCGGCGGTACGATGTACGCCGCCTGATCTTCGTGAAACGGATGCCAGAGCTTCTCGCGATTCCACGGGCCGCGGTCGGGCAGGTACTGGTACTCCATCCGCCAGCCGCTATCGCCTCCCTGCACCACGTAGACCCAACGGGCCTTGTCGCCGCTGTCGGAGTTGTTGTCGCCGGTGAAGAGGTTGCCGTAATCGTCGAACGCCAGCTCCTGCGGATTGCGCAGGCCGGTGGCGAACAGCTCCAGGTTCGATCCGTCCCTGTCGCACCGCAGCACGGCGCCGCACTGCGGATGCACAATGCGGCCGTCTTCCGTTTCGACGTTGAAGCCGCGATCGCCAATGCTGAAGTAGAGCCGGCCGTCGGGTCCCAGGCAAAGGCCGTGCATGTCGTGCCCGCGGAAGGCGAAGCGAACGCCGTACCCGGTGTGGAGCGATTTTCGCACGTCGGCCTGCCCGTCGCCGTCTTCATCCCGCAAGAGCCACAAGTCGGGGATGCAGGTGTAGTAGACGTTGCCGTTGTGGGCCAGCACGCCGGCGCCCGTGCCCGAGACGATCGTGTTGAAGCGGTCGGCGAAGACCGTAGCCCGGTCGGCCCGGCCGTCGCCGTCGGCGTCTTCCAGCAGTCGGATGCGGTCATCCTGCTCGGTGTACTCGATGGCCCGCTCGCCCAGGTGCTTGTTGATGTACGCCAGCCGGTCGGCCACCGTCTGCGCCGCGAGGTCGTCATCGAGCCAATGCCCGTGACCGCGGTTGTCCTCGACGCCTCTTTGTTGCCGGAACGTCTCGCAGACGTAGACTCGGCCTTGATTGTCGAAAGCAAAAGCGACAATGTTGGCCACATCCGGCTCAGCGGCGAACAGCTCGATCTTCACTCCTTCCGGCCGAATGAAGTTCTCCATTGCCTGCTCCGCCTCGGGCGAAGCCGCCGCCACATGCGGCGCCTGCGGCGCCGGCGTTTCCTGAGCGACGGCCGCGGCGAAGAAGAAAGGCAGAATGAGCGCAAACCAAGCGAGACGATACATGGCGGGAGGGATCTGGAGGGACTTTTCGATGAGCGATGAGTGAATGTTTAAGCTAATCGCCGGGATGCTCTTTGACAAGTTCGTGACGCAGTTGTTGCGTTACCGAATCAGGTCGACGTAGGCGCCTTCAACCAAATCCGCATCCGAAATGCCGAGCTTGTTCTGAAGCTGCTCGGCGATGCGGCGGCCATCGGTCGCCGTTTGACCGCCCCGCAGCACGACTTCTAATTCGACGAATCGGCCCAAGCCTTCCACGCGGTCGAGGTGAATCCGCGATTGTCCCGCCAGGTACAGCAATCGTTCCTTCCGCACCACTCCTCGAATGCCGAGCGCGGCGGCAAGCGTCTCGCGGAGACGCTGCGGCTGATCGGTGGCGACGATCTCATAGCGGCTGGTTTTGGCCGCGGCCGCGTCGGGCCGTTCGTAAAAGATCAGCTCGCCCCGCTCCGCCGAGAACTCGCGCAGCTTGAGCCGGCCGTGCGGCGCGTGGAAGAACGTATCGACCTGCCGGATCAACTCGGGCGGCCCGCCCGCCAGGTGCGCCGCGACCGCATGCAGTCGGTCCCAGTCGCGAACCTGTGCCTTAATTTCAACGTTGCGAGGCATGGCCGTCCTGAAATTCAGTCGCGACGGGTGAACCCTCCGTCGCCGGAGCCTATATTGGCGCTGTTCGCCCTCAAACAAACTGCAAGGTGGCTTCGCATGTTACGACATTCTCGCTTGTTGGTGGTCGGCTGTCTCCTCGTCTCTTCCCCGACGGCCGCAGAGGAGTTCGACATTCTGATTCGCGGCGGCGCCGTCTTTGACGGGACCGGCGCCGCGGGGCGACAGGCCGACGTCGCGATTCGCGAGGACCGCATTGTGGCGGTGGGGGACCTTTCCGGCGATACGGCGAAGACGGTAATCGACGCGGAGGGAATGGCGGTGGCGCCGGGCTTCATCAACATGCTCAGTTGGGCGCCGTACTCGCTCATGCACGACGGTCTCAGCCAGAGCGATATCCGCCAAGGGGTGACGCTGGAGGTGATGGGCGAAGGCTGGTCGATGGGCCCCTTGAACGAGGCGATGAAGCGGGACCTGGCGGAGGATCAGGGCGATCTGCCGTTTGCGGTCGCCTGGACATCGCTGGCGGAGTTTCTCCAGCACCTGGAGAAGAAGGGCGTCTCGTGCAACGTGGCATCGTTCGTGGGCGCCGCCACTGTGCGGATTCACGAGCTCGGCTACGCCGATCGCGCGCCGACAGATGAAGAACTCGCCCGCATGAAGGACCTCGTGCGGCGGGAGATGGAGCAGGGCGCCTTGGGCGTGGCCTCCGCGCTCATCTACGCCCCCGGATTTTACGCGGAAACCGAAGAGCTGATCAAACTGGCGAAGGCGGCCGCCGAGTATGATGGGCTGTATGTCTCGCACCTCCGTAGCGAGGGAAATCGCCTGCTGGAGGCGGTGGATGAGTTCCT
>JAHWKS010000271.1 GCA_019347795.1 Planctomycetota bacterium
AAATAACTGTCGTTCGAGCTTACCCCGCCCCACCCGGCCGCTACCGCGTCCGACCGCCCCCCACAGGGGAGGTGAAGGACATTAGTCTCTCGAACGGTCCTTAAAACTTTCCAAAGTCGCTCTTGCCGCCCGCTTTGATGTAGCGGTCGTACCAGGGCTGGTTGTGCGGCAGCGGGCGGCCGTCGCGGGTCCAGCCGTCGCGGCGCCGCTCCTCGGGCATTGTGTCGTTCGTCTCGACCCCCCAGTTATCCAGCAGCGTCCGCACGCGGTTGACCTCGGCGGTGTACTGCGGCTGGTCGATCACGTTGTTGAGCGACTGCGGGTCGAGCTGCAAGTCGTACAGTTCCTCGAACGGCCGCGGCTCGACGAAGATAAACTTCTGCGCCTCCGTCAGCTCGCCTTGCCGATGCATCCGCATCAGGCCGGTCCAGGTGGCGGAGTTGATCGAATCGACGCTGTTCCAGAGCGGCTTGTCCCAGTAGTAATTGCGGATCAAGAGAAACCGCTCGGTCCGCACCGCGCGGCTGAAGTGCTCGAAGTCGTGCCAGTTGGCCTCGGCGAAGATCGCTTCCCGCCCGGCGACTTGCGGATCCTCCAGCATCGGCCGGAGCGAGCGGCCTGGCATCGTCGGCGCCTCGGCGCCCGCCAAGTCCATGATGGCGGCGGCCACATCGATGTTGCTCACCAGCCCCCGCTGCACGGCGCCGGGCTTCACCAGCGGCGGATACCGCACCAACAGCGGCGTGCGGATGCCGGAATCGTAGAGCGTGGTCTTCGCCCGCGGGAAGGGCATGCCGTTGTCGGAGATGTAGACGATGAACGTCTCATCGAGAGCTTTCTGCTTTTCGAGCTCCTCCAGCACCTCGCCGATATGGCGGTCGAACCGTGCGATCTCGTCGTAATAATCGGCAATCTCGCGGCGGATCAGCGGATGGTCGGGCAGGTAGGGCGGGACCACGGCCTGCTCGGCATCGTACTTCGATTCCGCCTCGCCATAGGGACGGTGCGGATCAAATGTTGCGACCCAGAACAAGAACGGCTTGTTCTGCGGCCGCTCCCGCAAGAGGCGGAGCGCATTCTCGCCGAGTTCGGCGCCGCCGCATTCGATGATCTGATCCCAGTTTCGCTTCTCAGCTTCGCCCAGATGCCATTTGCCGACCGACATCGCGTGATAGCCTTCCTTTTGCAGGTATTGAGCGATGGTTGCTTGCTCGGCCGGCAGCGGCTCGTGCAAATCTTCCGCGCCGGTGTTGTGCGGATACCGGCCGGTGAGGAAGCTCGCCCGCGTGGGGCTGCAGGAGCTGGTGGTGAGGAAGGCGGCGTCGAACCGCATGCCCTCCTGGGCCAGGCGGTCGATTGACGGGGTGTGAAGCGTGGGATGACCGTAGCAGCTTAGATCGCCGAAGCCCTGGTCGTCGGCGATGAAGATCAGGAAGTTGGGGGCGGCGGGGGCGCGCGAAACCGCAAGCGTGAGGGCGAGAAGCAAGGAGAGGGCAAGCGTCTTCATTTCGATCGTTGTTGTTGGGCAACGCCGGAGTGGGAGTAGCTGGAGAGCCGACGCGACTTCGGCGCATTGCGGCCAGTGTTGCACTATGATAATCAGAATTCCACCGTCCCGGGGCCCCCTGGAGCACGATCATGAATTCGAAGACACGATTTGCGCTGATCGCGGTGCTTCTCGGCATCGCGGTGTCCACGGCGTCCGCCCAAGACGCCGCGGATTCGCTGTATCGCTCCCATCCGCCGATGCGGCCGCTGCCGGAGGCCCGCGACGGAATGCTGGCTGAGGGACCGAAGCATTTCGTTGATGCCGCTCGCGGGGACGATGCGGCGGCGGGGACGGAAGCGGCGCCGTGGAAGACGTTGACGTTTGCGCTGCGGCGGCTAGAGCCGGGAGAGACGCTCTATCTGCGCGGCGGGACGTATTATGAAAAGGCCTCGCTGACGCGGTCGGGCGCCGAGGAGGCGCCGATCACCATCTGCTCGTATCCCGGCGAGTTGGCGATTCTCGACGGCGGCCTGCGGGAGTTCGCCGAAGACCCCGAGGAAAGCTGGCGGCCGGCGCCCGGCGGCGCCGAAGGCGAGTTTGTCTCCACGCGGACGTATCGCCACCTCGACGACCGCCGTGCTCCGCGGCAGTTTCTCCCGGGAGCGTGGGAGCCGATGTGGGGCATCGAACACGAGCGGCCGCTGGCCCTGGGGCATTTCGCCGATTCGATGGTCCCGCTCCACTCCTACCGCATCGCGGCCGATCTGCGGTCGGATAACGAGCTGTGGATCGGCGGCAAGAATGAGATGCGGGACTCGGGCATCTACTGCGGACCGGGGCTGTGGTTTAATCGCGAAACCGGCCGCATCCATGTCCGGCTCGGGCATCATCGGCTGGACGGGCTGGGTGAGCGCGCGTATCGCGGCGAGACCGACCCGCGGCGTTTGCCGCTGGCGGTGGCGGCCGGCTTCGGCGACGACGTGCTGCGCATCAGCGGCCTCCGGCACGTGCGGATTCGCGACCTCGTGCTCCGCGGCGCCACCGGCAGTCCGATGATCCACGTCTACGGCTCGCAGGACATCGAACTGGACCACGTCACCGTCTACGGCGGCTTTCCCGGCCTGTTGGTGAATGCCTCGCAGGACATTCGTGTGCTGCACTCGGCATTCCGCGGACTGGCGGCGCCGTGGTCGTCGCGAGCGCATATGAAGTATCGGGGCACGGCGTCGTACCAGATCGTGCTGCAGGACAACCAGCCGATCAACGAGAACATCGAGTTCGCGTGGTGCGAGTTCACCGACGATCACGACTTCGCCTTCCTCCGCTATGCGAAGGACTTACGCTTTCACCACAACTACGTGGACAACTTCAACGACGATGGGCTGGAGTGCGGTCCAAAATTGCGCTGGCACACGATCTATATCTCGCAGAACCGGATTGGGGCGTGCTTGATTCCCTTCGCCCAGCATGAGATCGCGCCGGATGAGTCGCCGCCGGAGCACGATCCGCAGTCGGGCGTGTACGTCGCTCGCAACGTGATCGACCTCCGGGGCGGCACGTACTCGGCGCCGCCCAATGAGCCGGACCCCAGCGGCTCGTTCCTGCATCGCGAGGGGCATCTGGTCGGCGATCACGGCGGACCGACCTGGCCGGTGATGCGCTTCTACCACAACACGGCCCTGCGCGACACGCCGGTCTGGCGAGACTATTTCCTGTTCGGCCTCGGCGCCCAAGGCATGCGAAACACGGTGCGGCGCGTGTTCAACAACATCTTCGTGCAGACGGAGCAAGTCCCCGGCGCCGGCTTCGCGGGAATCCAGCAGGCCGGGAATCTGCGGGAAGGGGGGAACTTGCTTTGGGGATTGGACGAAGGCCCGAAGCTCGCTCGCGACGTGTTCGGGAAGTTCCGCGCCTCGCGGTTGTTCGACGAAAGCCGCCGCAGCTATGAGGCGGGCTGGACGACGGACGATGTGATCGCCGATCCGCAATTCGTTCAGTTGTCGGACGATCAAACGCCCGACTTGCGATTGCGTCCGGAGAGCCCCGCCGTCGACTCCGGATTGCCGCTCCCGCCGGAATGGCCCGACCCGATGAGCGACGCGGATGCCGGCGATCCCGACATCGGCGCCGTTCCCCGCGGCGTCGAGGCATGGGGCGTCGGCGTGGACGGCCGGATTCCGCTGTTCGGCAATTGATCACTCCGGCAGCTCGCGTCCTTTCGTCTCCGGCGCCACCGCCATCAGGGCCACGCCCAACAAGAAGAGAAAACTCAAAAGCGAAGCAGAATCCTCGAGCGAAATCCCTCGCTCCCGCAACCAGCCGTTGATGAACAGCATCAGCGCCGTCACCAGGCGGGCGAAGTTGAAGCAGAACCCGGCGCCGGTGCCGCGCAGCCGCGTGGGATACAGCTCCGGGAAATAAATCGCGTAGCCGGCGTGCATTCCCAGGGTGAGAAAGCCGAACAGCGGGAGGAAGAAATAGAGCGAGGCATCGGCATCGGCCAGCCATTGAAAGAGCATCAGCGCGGTGATCAGCCCGCCCAAGTGATAGACGGCGAAAGCCCCCCGCCGGCCGAGCCATTCGCAGATGGGGCCGAAGCAGAACAGGCCGAGGCCGCCGCCGGTGGTCACGAGCAACATGCCCAGCATCTCCCAGCTTTTGATCGACTCCTGATGCGGCTTGAGCGCGGCGGCGCGCGTCTGGGCGTCGGCCTCCGGCAAGACGTTCTCTTGGGCGAGGAAGCGCACTTCCGCACGCTGCCGCATCAGGTCCTTGCCGTAGATGTGGACGCCCCAGAACGTCGCCAGGCCGATCGCCGCCAGCGAAACGCCCAGAAGCGTGCGTCCCAGCAGTCGTCCTTGGAACAACTCGGCCAAATTTCCCGTTCGTTGGCGGGGATCCTTCGCCGCCGCATCTCGGGCCTGGAGCCATTTGTCCGGCTCGCGGAGACGCCAGCGAATCCACAAGGTGAGAAACGCGGGAAGGGCGCCGACCACGAATCCCCATCGCCAGCCGAGGTCGGGATCCCCCACGATGAACTCTCCTGCGGCGATGGCCAGGTACGTGCCGAACACGCTGGAGCCGTGAAAGATGGCCCCCGACCACGCTCTTGCCCGCGCGGGAAAGACCTCGGCCACCATGGCGCTGGCGACTGCCCATTCGCCCCCCACGCCCATCGCTACCAGGAACCGCAGGATCGACATTTGCCACCACGTCTGGGCGAAGGCCGTGACGCAGGTGAAGCCGGAATAGACGAGGATCGTGAGGATCATCGTCTTGGTGCGGCCGATGCGGTCGCTCACCATGCCGAACACCACGCCCCCCAGAGCCCCGCCCAGGAGAAACGCCGCCAGGGCGATGTTGTTGTAGTAGGCGACGATCGCCTTGTACCGCTCTTCGAGAACATCGGGATCGGAGATCCCCTCGCGCAGCGCGAGCGCCGCCCTGTCGATAAGCGACGGCATCGCCTCGTTCATGCTGGCGACGAAGATCTGCCCCTCAAAGACATCGAACACCCACCCCAGCGACGCGATCAACAGCACCAGCCACTGATACGAAGTGATCCCGCGAAACCAAGGCCCCGAGTCCGCCTGTACTTCGTCTTTCATGCCGCCGCTGGGTTGTGAGCCGAGATCAGTCGTCCAACGCCACCGGAATATAACCGGAACGCGGAAGCGATGCAGCATCGGCGGTTCTAGCGTTGCTGAACCGTCGCGATCGGCAGATACAAGCGGAATTCGTCATCGAGATGCGGCAAGAATCCGTACTTCTCGTAAAACGACTTGGCGACGGCATCAATCGCATGCACTTCAACGGCATGGATGCCAATTTGGCTCGAGAGATCCGCACACCGCCGGAGCGCATCGACAAGAAGGATCTCTCCTAGGCCTTGTCCCTGAACGCTTTGGTCAACTGCAAGTCTTCCCAGTAACGCGACCGGAACAGGGTGCTTGGGTAGTTTTCGTGACGCCTTTTTCGGCATGCTTTGGAAAGCCACGGCGCCCGAGGCAAGCGTGTAGTATCCAAACACCCGCTTGGACGGGGCGCGAACCGCGACGTAGGTCCTGCCCAAATTGCGCTTCTCGTACTGGGTTACGAGAGATCGTAGAAAGTCGTCGAGCATCGACCGGCCACTAACGAACGCCGTCCGATCATGAACGCGGCTCAAGGCTTCGATCTGCCATTCAACCGCCACTTGATTCGCTCCGCTTGAACGCCCGCTTCAGCGCCTCGTTCGCGGATGGGGGGTTTTCCAGCATCTTGAGAAACCGATCCCGATCACGATTGGACAGCGGCGCGGACCGTTCTTCGATGAACTGAACCTCATCTTGCGGCACAACGAGGGCCTTGCGGATCCGCAATTCCACATCGCTCACCTCCTCAATGATGACGGTCGTGTTTGCAAACCCGCGGGGAAGTGTAAGACGCGCTTTGGCGTCCGTACTTTTGGTTTCTAGTGACATGGGTGTTACTTCTTTCACTGAACAGGTCACTCAAATGTATGCCGAAAGGGGAAATTGGGCAAGTGGGAGTTTCCCACTTCAGTACTTACTGCGAACCTTTTGGTACACTGCCTGTTCTTCGCTCGACTGGAGGTCTGGAGTGCACATCTCTCGCATCAACACGTTTCCCGTTCGGATTCCGCTGAAGGTGGAGCGGCGGATGGTTTCGGCGCTGGGGCGGCATGACATTTCGGAGTTTCTGCTGGTGCGGATGACGACCGATGAGGGCGTGGAGGGCGTCGGCGAGGCGACCGTCACGCCGCGGTGGAGCGGAGAGACGGTGTGGGGCGCCAAGGCGGTGATCGAGCACGTGCTGGCGCCGGCCGTGATCGGCTGCGATCCGCAGGACGTGGCGGAGCTGGATCGGCGGATGGATGAGCGGTGCGTGCACAATCAGTTCGCTAAGGCGGCGCTGGAGATGGCGTGCTGGGACATTCAGGGGAAGGCGGCCGGCAAGCCGGTGTATGAGCTGCTCGGCGGAGCGTGCCGGCCGCTGACGATTCGCAGCCGATTTTCGCTGGGGGCCTACGAGCCGGAGCGGGCGCGGCGTCGAGCCGAAGAATTGATCTCCGCCGGCTTCACCACGATCAAGGTGAAAGTCGGCGGCCGCGCCGACAAGGACATCGAGCGGGTTCGCATCGTCCGCGGGGCAATCGGCGCCGAGCCGGACCTGGTGATCGACGCCAACGGCGGCTGGGATGCAAAGACGGCTATCGACTGCGTCCGCGAACTCGAAGACTGTCGGCTCTCGCTGGTCGAGCAACCCACGCCCCCCGGCGACTACGCCGCGATGGCCGAGGTGCGCCGGGGGACGGGATGCAAGATCCTGGCGGATGAAAGCTGCTTCGATCTCGTCCACGCCCGCGAGCTGATCCGCAATGCGTGCTGCGATGCGATCAGCCTCTATCCCGGCAAGAACGGCGGCATTCGTAAGGCGCGGGAAATCGCCGAGTTCGCCGCCGAGCACGACGTGGCCTGTTCGATCGGCTCCAATTTGGAATGGGACGTCGGCGCCGCGGCGATGGCGCACTTCGTCGTCGCCACGCCGAACGTCCAGGTCGAGCGCTACCCCGGCGATCTGCTGGGGCCGGACTATCACGAATTCTCGATTGCAAAGAACCCGCTCCTCATCGAGGGCCCCCT
>JAHWKS010000272.1 GCA_019347795.1 Planctomycetota bacterium
GGATCACGGTCATCAGCCCGTGGACGCCCATGTGCCACATTTTGCGCATGCCCTGCACTTCGCGGCGGCTTTGGATCTTGTGCATCTCGTCCTCGGTCATCTCCATCCCCTGCATCTTCTGCGGATAGCCGGGAACGCGGAAGCCTTTGTCTTCATGCACGAAATCGACCCGCGGGCGTTTGCCCAACGTCATCTTGTAATCGCCTACGTCGCTTCCTTTGCGGATGCGCGGGCCGACCTGCCGGACCATGTGGTTCATCATGTGGTGAACCATATGGCAGTGGATCAGCCAGTCACCCGGATTAAAGGCGATGAACTCGAGGTCCGTGGCTTGCGCGACGGCGATCAACTCGTTGTTGCGGGGAACCCATGCTTCCGAGGGAATGCGGGCGCCTTCGTGCCCCGTGATCCAGAAGGTGTGCCCGTGCAGATGGATCGGGTGATGCTGCTGAGGGCTGAAGTTGAGAATCCGGATGCGAATGCGCTCGCCCAGCTTGCACACCAGCGGCGTCGTGTACGGTCCGGAGCGGCCGTTGATCGTGTGCCAGTTGAAGTCCATCGCCATCGAGTCGGGAACCGTTTGCGCCTGGCTGATGTGGAAATTCTGGAACATCAGTCCGAAGTCGCGATCGACCGGCGGATCCCACGCCGCGGCGGGATGAATGATAAAGAAGCCCGCCATGCCGAACGCTTCCTGCATCGGGAAGTGCGAATGATAGAAGAACGTGCCCGCCTGGTGCAGGTCGAATTCATAGGTGAACGTATCGCCGGGCATGATCGGATCTTGCGTCAGACCCGGCACGCCGTCCATTTCATTGGGAAGCTCAAAGCCGTGCCAGTGGATGGTGGTCGGCTCGGGCAGTTGGTTGTGAACCACTAGCCGCACTTTGTCCCCCTGCGCGGCCTCGATCGTCGGACCGGGCATTGAGCCGTTGTAGCCGAAGAAGTCCATCCAGTTGTTGGGCAAAAGCTCGCGCCGCACGTGCTGACAGTAGATGTGATACTCCTTGCGGCCATCGACCATCTTCCACGGAATTTTCCCGACGTCGGGCATCTCGAACGGCACGGGGGGCAGCCCCGTCCCGCGCAGGCCAGAGACGAGTTTTCCGAGGTAGTTGTCGCTGCCCACCGGGCCCCCATAGCTTGGGTGGGTGCGCGAGTAGCCTCGAAACCGCTCGGGCAGTTCCCGATTGCTCTCGACGGCGCCTGGGGCGTTCGAGGGAGACGGCGGATCCGACGGTGTTTGCTCCTGGGCGGAGGCGCCCGACGCGCCGGCGGCGGCGAGCATGCCGGCCGTCACTGCGGCGCCGTGCTTCAGAAACCTGCGGCGAGTGTTGTGCGATGCCATGACGCGCGTCGTCCTCCGGGTGGAATGAGATCCGGACCAGCAGAGTTTTGATTGTAATCGCACGATCGAATGCGTGGCCTCCGACCATTCGGGGGCCGCTTCTTCTTCGGAGCCGATCACCGCGGCTGCGGCACGGCGTCGATATGCGCCGGCGGAGTGGGCGCCAGCGGCGGCGCCAAGCCGTTGTGGAGTAAGTAACCCGCAATCAGCACTTCGGATTCCCGCCACGCGACGAGGTTTTGCACGTACGTGATCTGCAGCAGATAGTAGTCCCGCTGGGCCTCCAGAACGATAGGCCACGCCACGCGATCGTCTTCGTAACTGTCCAGCAGCAACTCGTAGGCCTTGCGCGATTCCGGCAAGATCACGTCTCGAAAGCTCTGGACGTGCTGCAGCGCCGTCAGGTACTGACGGTACTGCTGGGCCAACTGCCGGCGGAGAATCAGCTCTGTGCGGCGAATCTCTCCCTGCTGCCGCACCAGGTCGGCCTCGGCCTGCCGGATCGTGCCCTGGTTCCAGTCGTAGATCGGCAGCTCCACGAACACCTCGGCCACGCCTACCGTGTCGGTCGCCTCGAAGTTATGCCCCACGCCTCCGCGCACGAAGATGTTGGGAACCGGCTCGACGATTTCCCGCTTCACGGTGATCTGGTCCGCCTGGAGCTTTGTGCGGGCCGCTCCCAACTCGGGGCTTTCGGCCATCAGCCGAGCCACGGCGTCATCCCAGGCGACCACGCTGAGCTCGCCCTCCAGCGGACCGGCGAGCATCGCAGGGGGCAACTCGACGCCGATCAGCGCCGTCAGCTCCTCCCACGCCGTGCGGTAATGGTTCTCCGCCATGAGCAGCTCCAGCCGCTGTTGCTGGAGCAGCACGTTCGCCTGATGCACCTCTGCCCGCGTCGCCTGGCCGACGTTGTACATTTCCCGGGCCGTCAGCAGGCGGTCCTCGGCGTTTTTGAGCAGTTCCTGGCGAATCCGCACGATCTCTTGCCGGCCCGCGGCGCGGAAGTAGTGAATCCGCACATCGTTGAGCACCCGGTACTGCTGGGCCAACGCCAGCCACTCCGCCGTCTCGGTGCGGGCCAGGTATTTGGCCCGGCTCAGGTCCCGTTTGTGGGCGGTCACGATCTCTTGCTGAACAATCCCGCCCATGAACTCGCCGGGCCTGTCATTGACGTCGATTTGCTCCTGGACATAGTGCACAGTGGGATTCGGCCAGAGACCCGCCTGGATGGCGCGGCCCAAGGCGCCCTGAACCTCGGCCTGCGCCTGACGAAGCGTGGGATTATTCGCACACGCGAGGCTCTCCAGCGCGGCCAAGGTGACGAGCTCGCCATCCGGGAAGAAGCCGTCCGTCCGCTCTAAGAAGTGCAGGTCGTCCGGCACGGGAGGCGCGGGAGGCGGCGGAATGAAAACCTCTCCCACGCCTGGTGGCAACTCGCGCGGCGAGGCTTCGGCATTGCTGGGGAGGGAAGGCGATGGAACTCGGGGCAGACGTTGCGGACCATTGCGTCCGGGAAACTCCGGCGCCGCCGCCTCGGGCAGGGCGAATTGTACGGCCGCCACGGAGAAGCGCCCAACTGCTTCGGCGACTTCCGGTTCCCGCGACGCCGGCGCCGTCGTCGCAGCCTCTCGCGTCTGGGTCTCTGGCAGAGCGGCCACAGTCGGCGTTAATCGCGGTCCTGCATACCCCACGGCGGCGAACACGGCGGCAACGGGAAAGACAAACCATCGGCGGATCCTCATGATCCAGCTTCCTTGTTCGCGAGAATCCGACTTCACGATCCCATCTTCCGCCACGGCGCGCCTTGGACGCTGCAAGTGCGAAAACCCGGAGCCGAGTTGTGCATTGCTAATGCCCGGCGCGGCCGCTGTGGGAGCGGTGCTCCATCCGTTGGCGCGGCCTCGGAAGCGCATTGTGCGCTTGAATCCATCCCAATCCTAAGATCGCGCCTGGATTGCCGCAGGCGCCGCCCGGGCAGTCCCTAAACCCGTTAAACCAGTCATCGTTGTAAGGATATGTGCCGTAGTAGAGGTAGCCGCGCGGGCCGAAGCCGGGAAAACAGTACTTCGACGGCGCCGGCCCATAGCAATGAAGGCAATCCAGCGGCGGCAACACCGCATACGGGGGACGAGCCAAGACCGCGACATCGCTCGCCGCCTCGATCTCGACATTCTCAGCAGTCGGCTCCTGTGCTGTCCCGGTTGCAACGATAAGACCAAGCGGTGACGACGCCAGCAGCAGGCGGATCAGCCAGGTTTGGGGGCTTCTCATGGCTCTCCTCCTCTTACAAAGCCCGAGCGGTCGGTCGGGCGGCGAGGCGGCTTCTCTTCTCGTATCGTTTCTTGGAAGAAGGGGTCTTCGAGATATGCGCCGCCGACGGCTCAAACGATACATGAGGAAGAAGTGCGTCGAGAGGCAGAACGGCCGCATCTTCCTCGGCATCCAGGTATAATCGCTACCTGGCGTCTAATTTCCCCGCACTCCAACGATTCGCTCACCATGAATTTCCGCATCATGTCGTTCCTCGTGCTGTCGCTCCTTGCCGCGGCGTCCTTTGCCGCCGAGAAGCCGAATTTCATCGTCATCAATGTGGACGATCTGGGGTACGGCGATATTGGGCCGTTCGGCTCGGAGCTGAATCGCACGCCGCACCTGGATCAGATGGCGCAGCAGGGACGCAAGCTGACTTGCTTCTATGCGGCGCCGGTTTGCTCGCCGTCGCGAGCGTCCCTCATGACGGGGTGCTATCCGAAGCGGGCGCTCTCGATCCCGCATGTGCTCTTTCCTGGCAACGCGGTCGGGCTGGCGCCGGAGGAAATCACCGTCGCCGAGTTGCTCAAGGAGCAGGGCTACGCAACGGGCATCGTCGGCAAGTGGCACCTAGGCGATCAGCCCGACTTCCTGCCGCTCCAGCAAGGCTTCGACTACTATTACGGCCTCCCTTACTCCAATGACATGGGGCCTGCCGCCGACGGCGTGAAGAGCAACCTCGGGGCGCCATTGCCGAAATCCCGCAGCCCCGGCCAGCCGCCGCTCCCGCTGGTGCGCAACAACACCGTGCTGCAGCGGGTGTTGGCAGAGGATCAGACCAAGCTCGTCGAGCGGTACACCCAAGAGGCGGTGAAGTTCATCTGGGACCATCACGAGGCGCCGTTCTTCCTCTACCTGCCGCATTCGGCCGTTCACTTCCCGCTCTACCCGGGCGAGGCGTTTCAGGGGAAGTCGAAGAATGGCTTGTTCGGCGACTGGGTGGAGGAAGTCGATTGGAGCGTGGGGCAAATCCTCGAGACGGTGCGGCAGTTGGACCTGGCCGACCGGACGCTGGCGATCTTCACCTCCGACAACGGCGGCGCGCCGCGGCACGGCGCCGTGAACGCGCCGCTGCGGGGAGGCAAAGGGAGCACCTGGGAAGGCGGGATGCGCGTGCCGACTATCGCCTGGTGGCCCGGGAAGATCCCCGCGGGATCCGAAACCGGAGAGGTCATGGGAATGATGGACGTCCTGCCGACGCTGGTCACGCTGGCCGGCGGATCGCTCCCGGCGGACCGTAAGCTCGACGGCGCCGACGTCTGGCCGTTACTGGCGGGTGAGACAAACGCTAACTCGCCGCACGACACCTTCTATTACTATCGCGGGCTCAAGCTGGAAGCCGTGCGGCATGGGCCGTGGAAGCTGCACCTGGGGAGCGGCGAGTTGTACAACCTGGAGGACGACATCGCGGAGTCGCAGAATGTGGCGGAGGAGAATCCGGATCTGGCCGAGCGGCTTCGAAAGCTCGCCTCGGACATGCAGGACGACCTGGGCGTGGAGGGCGTCGGCGACGGCTGCCGGCCGCTGGGAAGGGTCGAGGACGCGCAGCCGCTGATCGATCACGACGGCGACGTGCATCCGGGCTTCGAGCCGCCGGCGATTCACGCCGGCCAGGGCGTGATGGTCGGCGAAGTGACCGACCACAGCGCTCTGGTGCAGGTGCGGCTGACGAAGTCGGAGACGCTCGTGGAGGGCGATGTCCCCGGCGCGGCGGGTGTCGTGGAGTTTGTGCTTCAGGCCGCCGACGGAGCAGGCAATGAAGAGGCCGAGCGGCAAAGCGTCGAAGCAACCGCCGAGCGGGACTTCATCGCCCGCGCATCGTTCAAGGATCTCTCGCCGAGCACGGAGTACATCTGCAAGACGCGGATCGGTCCCAGCCGCGGTGACCTACGTCCCGGCCCCGAGGCCCGCTTCACAACGCATCCCGGCCGCGACGCCGCGGAACCGGTGAAGTTCGTGGTGGTGACCGGCATGAACTACGCCAAGTTCCACGGCGACCGCCGCATCGACCGCCGCCAGCACGTCCTTCAAAACAACACCGAGCTGGCGCCGCCGTACGCCGGGCCGGACAAGCATCTTGGCTATCCCGCGCTGGAGACGCTTCGCAAACTGCGGCCGGACTTCTTCGTCGGCACAGGAGACAACGTCTATTACGACACGCCCACCGATCCGCGGGCGAAAACCGCCGCCGAGATGCGCCGCAAATGGCACGAGCAGTTCGTGCAGCCGCGGTACCGGAGGCTGTTCGCCGTGGTTCCCACGTATTGGGAGATCGACGATCACGACTATCGCGTGGACGACTGCGACAACACCGGCGACTACGAGCCCTCGCCGGAGCTCGGCCGGCGGATGATGCTCGAGCAGTTGCCCTACGGCGAGCAAGGGGACGACCAGACGAAGACCTATCGCACGCACCGCGTAAGCCGCGACCTGCAAATCTGGCTGACGGAGAACCGGCTCTATCGCAGTCCCAACGCGATGCCCGACGGGCCGGAGAAGTCGATCTGGGGGGAGGAGCAGAAGGCGTGGCTGATGCGGACGCTCAAGGAGAGCGACGCCGCGTTCAAGATTCTCATCTCCCCCACGCCCATGATCGGCCCGGACGATTTGCGGAAGACCGACAACCACTCCGACATCGGCGGCTTTCAGCACGAGCGGGACGCCTTCTTCGCCTGGCTGCATGAGACCGGCATCGCCGACGACGGCTTTTACCTGATGTGCGGCGACCGCCACTGGCAGTATCACTCGATCTTCCAGGGGATCGAAGAGTTCTCCTGCGGCGCCCTGGTGGATGAGAACTCCCGGCTGGGGCGCAAGCCGGGCGATCCCAAGTCCACCGATCCCGAAGGGCTGGTCGAGCAGCCGTACTATCAGACTCCTGCATCCGGCGGGTTCTTGATGGTCCACGTCGCCCCGGCCGCCGACGGGAAACCGGCGTCCCTCACCTTCGAGTTCTGCGACGAGTTCGGCAAGCCGCTCTACACGCACCGTAAGACGGCCGGCGGCGGGCGGTGAGTCTTCGCCGCGTTGCGATCGCGGACGACTCTTCGATATAGTGGTGAAGTCTGGTGTAAACCGCGTCTGAACGGAGGATAAACTTGTTCGCTTCACGGGTATTGCGACTTGCAGCGTTTTTGCTCGTCGCCGCCTTTGGGATCGCTTCAGCCGGCGGCGAAGATTTCACTCGCCGCTTTGAAACGGAGGTCGCGCCGCTGTTGGTGCAGCGGTGCGTCGAGTGTCACGGGCCGCAGGCGAAGAAGGGGCGGCTCGACCTCTCGCGAAAGGAGACGGCGCTGGCCGGCGGCGAGAGCGGCAAGGCGATCGTTCCCGGCAAGAGCGACGAGAGTCTGCTCTGGCACTACGTTGAGTCCGATGAGATGCCCAAAGGGCGCACCGCCCTCTCGGACGCGCAGAAGCGGCTCTTGCGGGAGTGGATTAACGCCGGGGCCCCGTGGACGCGGGAGAGAG
>JAHWKS010000273.1 GCA_019347795.1 Planctomycetota bacterium
GGCGCTGGCGGGGAAGGTGGAGTGGGAGGGAACTACCGACACGGTGAATCCCCTGTTCGCGATCCTCTTTCTCACGCCGTTTTGGGCAGTGGGGCTCGGCATTCTTTACTACCTGATGTATCAGGGCCGCCGCCGGGCCCGGATTACCGTGAAGAACGGCGAGTTGAGCATTCACGAAGCGACGCTCACCGGCGCCCGGGATTACGTCTGGCGATTAGGGGAGATCGACGAGATCCGCGTGAACGTGAACCGCACCACCTCCCCGCCGCGCACGCGGCTGGCGATCTCCCCACAAGGCGGCGCCCCCGCGTTCCTTCTGGGGAACCGTCCCAACGACGAGCTGCAATGGCTAGCGGCGGAGCTGCGCCGGGCGGCGGGCTTCGAGAAATCGCCGCTCGCGTCCCATCCGGCGTAATGCGCAGGGGGCTCGTCCGCGGGACCTACCATTCGCGACGGCAACCGGTATAACCACGGGTTCTTCGCCGAATCGAAACCGCCGAAGGAGCCGATGATCTATCTCGTACCCATTCTCCTGATCTTCGCCGGATTGGTGCTGCTCACCGGTGGAGGCGAGTTCCTCGTGCGCGGCTCGTCGGCCCTGGCGGCGGCGCTGCACATCTCGCCGCTGGTGATCGGCCTGACCGTCGTCGCCTTCGGCACCAGCGCTCCGGAACTGGCGGTGACCGTCGCTTCATCCATCGCCGGCGAAACCGACATCGCCGTGGGCAATGTGGTGGGGAGCAATATCTGCAATGTTCTGTTCATCCTCGGCGTGTCGGCGATGGTGGCCCCGCTGTTCGCCTCCAGCAAGCTGGTTCGGCTCGACGTGCCGCTGATGATCGGGGCATCGGTATTTACGTATCTCTTATGCCTCGACGGGCAGATTACCCGGCTGGACGGCGTGATCCTCTTCACCTGCCTTGTCGCGTATATCACGTGGTCGGTCCGCCAAAGCCGGCGGGAGCGACTGGCGGTGCAGCAAGAATACGCCGCGGAATTCGGCGAAACTGAGCCTGCCACGACCAGGCGGATGATGCTCAACGTCGCCCTTTGCGCCGGTGGGCTGGTCCTCCTGGCGTTTGGGTCGGACTGGATGGTGCGAGGCGCGACCGGACTCGCCCGCTTGTTCGGCGTGAGCGATCTGGTGATCGGGCTGACGATTGTCGCCATCGGCACCTCGCTCCCCGAGGCGGCCGCGTCGGTGGTGGCCTCCTATCGCGGCGAGCGCGACATCGCCGTGGGGAACGTGATCGGCAGCAACCTCTTCAACCTGCTGTGCGTGCTGGGGCTGGGAAGCATCTTCGCGCCCCAGCCGATCACCGTTTCGCCCATTGCCCTGCGGGCCGACTTCCCGGTGATGATCGCCGTGGCGGTCGCCTGCCTGCCGGTCTTCTTCACGGGCCGGCAGGTAACGCGGGCCAACGGGACGATGCTGTTCGGCTTCTACATCGCATATCTGACCGACCTCGTGCTCCGCGCGATGGAGGCGCCCTTCGCGGACGACTTCCGCACCATCATGGTGTTCTTCGTTATCCCGCTCACGGCGCTGACGCTGGCGTTCTCGGCGGTCCGCACGGTGCAGGTACGGCGAAAAAATTGGTGACGCTTTTTAGGGCGTGCATCGCCGCCGCTGGTAATAATGGTGAGGTTCGGGGGCGGCGCGGAGGATGCATGTCGGTTTCTCACCTGGATCAGATCGCTCAAGCGTGGCGGGAGCGTTCCCGCGAGCTCGCCGCCTGGGCGATGGAGCGGATGGTGAACCGCACCGACGTCTGGGGACGATACACAGGAAGCGCGAAAGCCGGCTATAAGGCCGTCACCGCGCCGTTCCGCGACGAGCGCGGCAAAGTGTACCTTCAGGCGTCATCGCTGGAGAAGCATTTCAAGGCGAAGTTGGGACGCGGCGCGCTGGGACTGCACAGCACGAGCCGCGTCCGCACGTCCCGCTGGCTGGCGATCGACGTCGATCGGCATGATGAGGAAGATTCTTCCGTCACCGCCGAGGGAAACTTCTCCGCCGTATGCGCCTGGTACGCACGGCTGCAGTCGCTGTTGTTCGATCCGCTCTTGATCGACTCCAATGGAATCGGCGGCTTTCACCTTTTCCTGTTCGTTGAAGAGCCGATGGACGCAGCCGCGGTGCACGCGTTCGGAAAGCGGCTCACGGAGGGTTACGGCACATGGCTGGAGGCGCCGCCGGAGATCTTTCCCGGCAGCCCCAAGGAGGGACACTTCGGCCGATGGCTGCGGCTGCCCGGCCGGCATCACACGCGGCCGCACTACTCGCGGGTGTTCAACGATGAGCCGTGGGACGAGGAGCGATGGCTGGATGGGCACGCCGCGATCGATCGCATCCTTGCTGTTCGGCCGGCGCCCGTGGCGATGTTGGAGAAGCAGGGCGTCACCCGCCGCCGCCCGACGATCTGTCTCGACTTCGACGGCGTCATCCACAGCCACCGCTCGGGATGGAAGGGAGAAGCCACGATTCCCGATCCGCCCACGCACGGCGCCGCCCGCGCCATTGAGCGCCTTCGCGAGCGTTACCGGGTGGTTGTCCATTCGCCCCGCTGCCGCACGGAGGAAGGGCGCCGCGCCATCGCACGCTGGCTCAAAAGGCACGAGATCGAGGTGGACGATATCTGCGAGCACAAGCCGCCCGCGCTGCTGTATCTCGACGACCGAGCCGTCCGCTTCAACGGCGATTGGGAGGAAGCGATCGCCGCCATTTCCGACTTCCGCCGGTGAACAACGATCACGCGGCGTAGCCTTCGACGAAACGACCCAGCGCAAATGCGGCGGCCCCGAACACCAGCATCAGCAGCATGTCGGCCACGCCCGACTCGCGCCGCCCCAGGGCGCCGGTCAGCTCCAGCGTCATCGCCACCGGCAAGAGCACCAGCCCCACCAGTTGCAACGTCTTGCCCAAGACCTTCATAATCGCCGCGTGAAACGAGAACGTGCGTCTACCGCTCGTTGCATGATACCGACCGCGAGCGATTCGGCCCATCCGGCGACTATGCGATATTGGATCATCCTCGGCAGAAGCCTGCGGCTCCGCTGTCCCGTGTGCGGCCGGGGGAAGCTCTTCCGCGACTGGCTTTCCATGCACCCCAACTGCCAGCACTGCGGCGCGAAGTTCGAGCGGGAGCCGGGTTTCTTTCTCGGCTCGATTTACGTGAACTACGGCCTGACGGCGCTGGTGGTGGCGATTGCGTATCCGCTGTTGATGTTCAATCGCGTGCTCTCGCACGAGGCGCTGGTGGGCGTGACGCTGGCGTTTGTGGTGCTGTTTCCGCTGTGGTTCTTTCGCTACGCTCGGGCGCTGTGGCTTGGGTTCGATCAATATTGGGATCCTCGTCCCGGCGAAGTGGGGACGGGCAAAGGCGAATAGCGACTTTCCAACAGTGAACGACATTCCGCCCATCGACGAACGGCTGCGGGCGACGCTGCTTCTGGCGTTGACGCCGGGAGTCGGACCGCGCACGCGGCAGACGCTTTTAGAGCGGTTCGGCTCTCCCGAAGCGGTCTTCGCCGCCGCGCCGAGCCAGCTTCGCGAGACGCCCGGCGTGGGCGCCAAGCTGTGTCACCGCCTGATCGCCGCGCGCGACGAAATCGATGTGGAGGGCGAGTTGGCGTTGTGCCGGTCCAAGAACATCTCGCTGGTGACGCTGGACGACGACGGATATCCGCGGGCGCTCAAGGAAATTCCCGATCCGCCGGGACTGCTGTTCGTCCGCGGCGAGACGCTTCCCGCGGACGCCCTGAGCGTGGCGATCGTCGGCACCCGGCATGCGAGCAACTACGGCCTGCGTCAAGCGGGGAGGCTGGCCTCGGGCCTGGCGAGGGCGGGGCTGACGATCGTCAGCGGACTCGCCCGCGGAGTGGATGCGGCGGCGCATCGCGGCGCCTTGGAGGCCGGCGGACGGACGCTGGCGGTGCTGGGGAGCGGCGTGCTCAACGTTTATCCGCCGGAGCATGTGGAGCTGGCGGCGGAAGTCGCGGAGCGCGGCGCCGTGTTGAGCGAGTCGCCGCCGCGGGCCGCGCCGTTGGCCGGCGCCTTCCCGCAGCGTAACCGCATTATTACGGGGCTGACGCTGGGAGTGATCGTGGTCGAAGCGGGGGATCGCAGCGGGGCCTTAATCTCCGCCCGCCATGCAATGGAGCAGAATCGCGAAGTCTTCGCCGTGCCCGGTCCGGTCGATAGCCGGACCTCGCGCGGCTGCCACCGACTCATCCGCGACGGCGCCCGGCTGGTGGAGTCGGCCGACGACGTGCTGGAGGAGTTGGGCCCGCTGGTGGAAGCCGCCACCGCGCTGGATGGCCGAACGGTGCATCATCCGGCGGAGCTGCAACTGAACGAGATCGAAAAGCAGGTGCTCGACACCATCTCGACCGAGCCGACGCGCGTGGATCACATCGTCGCGGCGTCCGAGCTTCCCGTCTCGCAGGTGCTTTCGATCCTCAGCGTCCTGGAGATGCGCCGCCTGATCCGCCGCCTGAGCGGCTCGCTGGTTGTGCGCGCGTGAAGGTCCGGCAGCACGATATTTCATCACGCGAATTTCACAAAAAATTTCACCAAAATCTGGCTTGCTTTCGCGCCGGACGCGATTAAAATCCTAGTGGGTGTGGAGCGTCTTCGGACGCCAGCCACGCTCGCCGCTGGTTCCTGCCCCACCAGCGGCTTTTTCATGCGCTGGCGAACGAGTTGCTGCTGCTTACTTTACACTCGCCACGATTGCGGAAACGAATTCATGCTCACTTACAAGGCAATGTATAAGTTCCTCGATGAGTGGGTGCATGGCGAGGTGTTGGACTTTCCCGGCGCGATTACGGCCGGGCGGGATCTGGAGGATGCCCGCCGACTACTCGCGGGAGCGCTGGTGGACATGGCCGAAACGCACCTAATGCACGGCGAACCGCTTCCCGTGCCCGATCCCTCTTGCTCTGATCCCGATGCCGACCTCGAAGAGCCGATTCACCTGCTTCTCACGGCCGCGCACCGCGTCACTGTCGTTCCCGAGGGCGCTGCGACGTGAAACGCCGCGATCTCCTGCGTCACCTTCGACAACATGGCTGTCGCTTTGTCCGCGAAGGAGGCGACCATTCGATTTGGGAGAATCCGGCCGCGCGACGCAGAACCGCCGTGCCCCGGCATAGAGAAATCCCGGAATACACGGTCAGCCGCATCTGCCGGCAGTTGGACATCTCATAGCTCTGCCGGCCGGACCTCAGCGATCCGGCAGCGTTGATTTGCGGCGGAGGATGTGGTGATAGTGCTGGGCGAAGCGATGGGCTTCGTCCCGCACGTATTGCAGCAGGCGGAGGGCGTAGGAGTTGCGGCTCAGGCGGCGGCCTTCCGCGGCGCCGGGGACGAAGATTTCCTCTTCCCGCTTCGCTAAAGAAATGATCGTCGGGGGCGGAATCTCCAGCGCCGCAAACGCCGCCAGTGCTGCGTTGAGCTGCCCCTTGCCGCCGTCGATCAGCACCACGTCGGGGAACGGCTCCGACTCGTCGTACAGCCGCTTGTACCGCCGCGAGACGACCTCGTGCATGCTGCGGAAGTCGTCGATGCCTGGCACCGACCGAATCTTGTAATGCCGGTAGCCGGGCCGGAAGGGAAGGCCGTCGATGAACGTCACCAGGCTGGCCACGGTGGACTCGCCGGCCAGGTGCGCGATGTCGAGACCTTCGATCGTCCGCGGCGTCTCGCTCAACCCCAGCATCTTCCGCAAACCGGCCAGGCCCTTTTTCGGATCGATATAAAACACCTCGGGCTGGGCGTGCGTGTCCAGCTCGCCCCGCTGGTCGAGCGTCTCCAGCATGTGAATCTCATCCCGCAGCCGCGCGGCGACCTCGAACTTCAACTCCTTGGACGCGGCATGCATCTCCTCCCGTAGTTGCTCCAGGAGCTGCTTCTTACGGCCGTCCAGGAACATCTGCAGCCGGCGGATGTCGCGGCGGTATTCCTCCTTGGAGATCCGCAGGTTGCATGGCGCCGTGCATTGATCGATGCTCGCCAGCAAGCAGGGCCGGAACCACTGCCAGCGCTGGTCGCCGTCGTCGATGTCGAGGCTGCACGTGCGGAACTTGAACACACGCTGCAGCACCTGCACGGCGCCGCGGAGCGCGCCGGCGCTGGTGAACGGCCCGTAGAGCTTCACCCCGGCGCGGCGCGGCTCGCGGGTCACTTCCACGCGGGGAAAGTCCTCGCCGGTAGTGATTTGCAGGTAGGGGAAGGTCTTGTCGTCCTTCAGCTCCTTGTTGTGCTTGGGCTGCACGTCCTTCACGAGCCGCGACTCCATCAGCAGAGCGTCCACCTCGCTCTCGCAGGCGATGAAGTCGATGTCGTCAATCTCTTTAATCCAGATCGCGGTCCGCCGCTCCTCCTCGGCGCCCTTGTGAAAGTAGCTGCCGGCGCGGCTCCGCAAGTTCTTGGCCTTCCCGACGTAGATCACCCGCCCGGCCGAGTCCTTCATCAGGTAGACCCCGGGCGATTGAGGGAACTCCCGGACTTTCTTCGCGGCGCGGAGATAACCCGGCGACGCGTCGCTTTCAAGCGGTTCTCCCTCGGCGGGGATGGGTGGCGAGGAGTCGTCCATTACTCCATTCTAGGCTCGGCCCCCTCCGCGACAACGCCGGTCTGTGCGCCCGGCTCCCAGGCCACTTCGCGCAGGATGCGGCCCAAGAGGCCCCCGCCGAAGACGCCGGCCAGCCCGATCAGACCCATCGCCGCCACGCGGGCGACGAACTCTTCGTGAGCAAGGGCGACGGGCTGCCACGCCTGGCCCTGCGCATCTAAGCGAAACATCGCCGCCGACATCGCGATGGCGGCGAGTCCCGCGGCGCCGCAAGACAGCGCCACAAATGACCTCCGCAGGAAATCGCCGCTGGCGGCGATCAGCGTTCCCAGCCCGACACCTAACGCTGCGCCCAAGCCGCCGCCCGCGAGCGTGCCCACGATCGCCAACAACAGCCCGGTGCTGACGATGTTCTCCACCAGGCTGAACGCCGGATCGCGATAACCGACGGCGCCGACGCCGGTCAGCAGTGCAAACAAGGCTCCCGCTCCTCCGCCGGCCAGCGAGCCGACCCACGCCCCCACATAGCCGCCGGCGAAGAACCCGGT
>JAHWKS010000274.1 GCA_019347795.1 Planctomycetota bacterium
AGTCCTTCGTGACATTCCGCCAACCAAAGTCGCCGCCGGGCATAAGCTGGTCGATCCGCGTAGGGCGATACCACGAGGCGCCCATGTCGTACTCCGCGTCGGCGTCATACGTGAACATGTCGCCGCGGGTGTTGAAGTCGATACCGAAGGGATTCCGCAATCCGCGCACCACCACCTCCCACCGCCGGCCGTCGCGATCGGTGCGGGCGACGAAGCCGCTCTTGGCTCGCTCACGCCGCGTCGGGTTCGACAAGCCCGGGACGAGCGGGCGGGTGAACTCCGGCTCTTCGACCGCGTCGCCGAAGATGCAGTAGATCATTCCGTCGGGACCGAGCGTGATCTGATTCCGGCCGTGGCCGACGCCCCCCTCGAAAGTCGCCAGCTTCGTCACGTCGTCGAAGCGGTCATCGCGGTTTGTGTCGCGAAGACGATAGAGGGCGTGGTCGTTGTTGGCCATCGCGTACAGGCTGTCGTAGGCGAACAGCAAGCCGCGGCACTCGGCGAGCGAGTCGTTGATCGTCTCAACCCGCACCTCGCCGCCGTCGGCGCCCGGGAGGGTCAATCGCAGAAGCCCTTGCTTCTCTTTGCCGATCACCCAGCGGCCTTGGGGATCGCAGGCGAGGCTGACCCACGAATCCTCATCTTCCGCCGCCGAGCGGATCAGCCGTACCTGGAATCCCGGCGGCGACTGAAGCGTCTGCGGATCGGCGCCCGCCGGGGCGTCGAGGGCCTGCTTCCACTGCTCATAGTTGTCGGCCGGCTGAATGGCGATCGAATCGCCTACGTCGCCCCAAGCACGCTCCGCCACGGCGCCGAAAGTCGCTACCGTATTCCAGTCGTCGGCGCCGGCGTCCCTTATCGCCGCCTGCCAATGCTCATCGCTGACGAACGATGCGCGCGTTCCATCCGCGTAGTGCAATTCCAACCGCAGCATGATCGCCGCCGGCCCCTCAACGCTTTGACACGCGACGCGAATCTCGTTTTCGCCGGTTCTCAGTTGCTCCACAACGTCAAGATCGACGAGGTCGCCGTACGGCTCACGTCGCGCCACTTCCGTTCCGTTCACATGAACCGCGGCATGACAGTACTCCGCCGTCGCAATTAACCGAGCCCGAGAGACTCGCTCTCGTACGTCCACCTCGCCCCGTAGCACAACAGCGTGACCGGCCTCACGCGCCTCGGATCCCCAGATCCATTGCGGCGAGTTCGCAGGAGCCGGGGCCTGAAGCGCAGCCGCTAGAACGAACGCAATCGAGGCCATTTTGAGTCAGCCAGGCGGTAGGAGCAGATCACTCGCTTCGACGCCTCAGTTTCGTCCGCGAGCATCTGCAAAGCAACCGCACCGGCGTCGCGTCAATACCGGCGTCGCGTCAATAATGTTGTTCATCGGGCGGATCGACCGTTTCCGCTTCGAGAATCTTCAACGTGACCTCATCGCCGACGCCGATTTCCGGCATATGCCAGGAGTTTTTTTCCTTCGTCTCGTGATTGATGGCGCCGACAAACATATGATAGCTGCGAACTCCGCCTTCGGCGCCTCCCCACCGGACCCGCGCGTCGATTAATCCGCTCTCTCTTACGCCGGCCGTGCAGATGTGGCGGCCATTGACTGAAGTTGCGATGGCTTTCATGGCGACAGCCTTTCCTCCTGAACTTGCTCCCACTCGGCGCGAATCTCCGCATCCACCTCATCCTGGTGATCCAAATAGTACGCCAGCGCCGCGTGTGCTTCCGCCAGCGTAAGATAAGAATGCTGCCGGCACATCTCTTCGGCCGACCAGCCGTACGCGAGGTAGTCCATCGCAATTTGCGCGACGCGAATGCGCGGGTGGGCCTTGAGCCGGGCCACGTCGCCCGCCCGTTTCTCGATGTGCGGATAGGTCACTTGTGCGTCCATGGGAGAATTACTCCGATGCCGAATGCTGCGACCATTTTAGCATGCAGCGATCCCTCGTCCTAACAGGCGACGGAGTCGGTAGATTATTCCTAGAGAGATTCACAGCTACGCGGATTCCTCGCCTCTCCTTATACTCCATTTACTATGAATGCAGAAACTTCCTCTCGCTGCGCTGCCGCTTCGGGGATCGGCGCCGCGGCGCCCGAGTTTGATGCACTCGCGGTGGACGCCACCGTAACAGCTCCGCGGCGGGTGCGGCGGAGCGATTACGCCGGTCGGTGGCTCGCCGTGATCTTCTACCCGCGTGACTTCTCGTTTGTTTGTCCGACAGAACTGACCGCCTTCAGCGCCCGCGCCGCCGATTTCCGGGAGCGCGGCTGCGAGCTGCTGGGGGTGAGCGTCGATTCGATCGAGCTGCACCGGGAGTGGTTCGCCACCGATCCCAGCGACGGCGGACTGGGGCCGCTCCAGTTTCCGCTTGCGTCCGATCCCGCAGGGGACGCGGCGCGCGCCTTCGGGGTGTGGGACGCGGAGCAGAAGGTTTCGCATCGGGGGCTGTTCCTCATCGACCCCGACGCCGTGCTGCAATACGCGGTGATCCATAACGTGAGCGTCGGCCGCAGTGTTGATGAGGTGCTACGGGTGCTCCAGGCCTTGCAGACCGGCGGACTGTGCCCCGCGAGCTGGACCACGGCCGACGGGGTGATCGATCCCGAAGCGGCGCTGCGGCCTGGGAGCGTGCTGGGGCATTATCGCATCCGACGGCACCTGGGGAGCGGCACATTCGGCGCCGTGTTCGCCGCGTGGGATCTGCACTTAGAGCGGCTGGCGGCGCTGAAGGTGTTGAAGCGGAACATTGTCGAGTCCCGCGAGGCGCTCTTAAGCGAGGCCCGCGCCGCCGCCCGGCTCAGCCACCCCCACGTGTGCACGATCTACGCCGTCGAAGAACTGGACGGTCTGCCGGTGATTGTGATGGAGCATTTGGAGGGAAAGCCGCTCACGCAGGTGATCGAGGACGGGCTGGACGTCGAAACAGCGATCCGGCTTGCCCGCGAAATAGCCGAAGGGCTGGCGGCCGCGCATGAGCAGTGCGTGGTGCACGGCGACTTTAAGCCGGCCAACGTCATCGTCACCGAAACCGCGGGCGCCAAGATTCTGGACTTCGGCCTGGCCCGCTCGCAGCGATGCCGCGATCCATTGGTGGATGGCAAACCGCCTCGCGCTGCGGCGCGGCTTGTTGCAGGGAGCAGGGACTCCACGGCGGCGGCGGTAACACTGGACGCTCCCCGCAGCAGCGGCTCGCGCAACTCGCTCCGCGGCACCCCGGCTTACATGGCTCCCGAGCAGGCGGAAGGCCGCGCTGCCACCGCCGCCAGCGACGCCTACTCCTTCGGCCTCACCCTCTACGAGCTGCTCACCGGCCGCGCCGCGTACGAGCACACCGGCATCGTTCAGCACCTTCTGCGGCTCTCGACCGCCGATCTGGCGAGCGAACTCGTCCCGCACGTCCCGCCAACCTACCAGGATCTCCTCGCATCGCTTCTGGCCCGCCATCCCGCCGACCGGCCGTCGATGAGCGACGCGGCACGCAGCTTGCGCCAGTTCGCTCGCCAGACGCCTTGAAAATGCTACCTGTCGCGCCCTTCCTCCGCTTTCTGTTGGAAGCGGTGGTAGTGACGCGATGCTAAAAGATATTCTGGATCTTCGGGAACTTGGCGGTGTCCAGCTAATCTCTCAAGCGAATGCTGAGAATGCGAACAAGTCGGTCCTCGGGCAGCACCTGGTAAATGACCTCGACGCGCGGCGACTGTGTTCCGGGGACAATGATGACTCGATAGGGCTCGCCTTCCACGATTTGTCCGAGAGACTCGGGAGCCTGAGACAAGCGTTCGTCGAGCCAATTGCTTGCGTGCGTAAGGAGAGCGCGAAGGTGAGAACCGGCATCGGTCCAGAAGCGAATGAACTCTGCTTCCAGGTCGCTGTCCCAAACAACGGTGAACTGCGTCATTCTTCCTCGCCGGAGTCGCCCTGATACGTCATCCCGACGCGTTGACAGAGTTCAGCCGTCGTCATTCCCCCACGGCGACTGCTGCGCTGGCGCAAGATGTCCTGATTGGCGCGCGCCCACGCCTGTGCTTCAGCGTAAAGCGTCTCGTCTCGCGCCGACGGCGGCGTCAAATAGGCCAAGACGTTGCCCGACTCGTCGCAGATGCGAATCTCGTCCGAGCCCAAATTGTCGATCAGCGCCTTGACGGGGATTGCTACGTTGTCCGAACTCAAAACAAATGTATTCATATGCCTGCCAATGCGATCAGGAAATCAACTCACGTGGGCGACTCGATCGCCTCATCCAGTTTCGCTTGGTCGCGGACGGCGGTCAAGCAATTCATGCCGGCCGCGCCGGCGGTGGAGGAATCATCGGTGGAATGCCTTCGGGAGGCTTCGGCGGAACGATTACGCCGGGCTTCGGAGGCGCCTCGGCGTTTGGAGCAGGGGGTGCGCCAGGCGTGTCCTATCCGACGAAGGAGAGTTTTCTCGAAGTGACGCGCTCGCTGTGGGCGCGAGTCCCGGCGCTTTTGGGAGGCGTTGTCGCGCAGGGGCTTGCCGTCATGCGCCCGCCGGCGCCGGAGTCAGCGGCGTGACGAGTTCGCGGTAGACGTTCTCGATCGTATGCTCGTCGATCGTCGCCAGATCCTGACCGGCGGCGGCCACCAGCGCCAGGTCGGCCAACTGCCCCACACGCCGCGGACGGCCTTGGGCCAGGTCGTGCAGGCGGGCGATCGCCTCCTGGTTGAAGAGCGGCGCCTCGCGGCCCGCCTTGGCGAGACTTTGCTCGACGTAGTCGGCCGTCTCCTCGGCGCTCCAGGGATCGAGATCGACGCGCAGCTCGACCAGGTCCAAGAGTCGCGAACCCAGCCGCGACAGTCGCCGCGTATGGGCGGCCAGCACGACCGTAAGCGACGACTCGGGCGAGGAGTCCAACTGCGTCAGCCGGACCACGGCCGCCAACGCCTGCTCGGAAGCGCGGTCCGCGTCATCGACCAGCATCACCGTCGCGAGCTGCTGAAAGCGCCGCTCCAAGAGCCGGTCCGAAACGCGTCCCCACAGCAGGTGCAGCGGCTCGTCGCGCCGCGGATTGAGGCCGACGCCGGTCGCCACGCTCCAGACCAACTCGCCCACGCCGACGCCGAACCCGTTCACGAGAAACGCCGCGACCCCCTCGGATCGCAACTCGCGCCCGAACCGCTCCAACATGAGCGACTTCCCGGCGCCCCCTTCCCCCAGCAACACGCCCACTCTTCGCCGGTTCTCGACGAGGAAGTGCAGCCGGGCCAGCGCCTCATCGTGCGTCGGGCTGAGGTGGAGCAACTCCGAGCCGGCCGCCGGCCGAAAGGGCGCCTGATGCAGCCCCCAATGAGTCCAATACATGCGGCAGCTCCGGCGTGGTCGTGGGAAAACGTGGGATCGCCAATAAGCGCCAATCGGGCGGGAACGGCTTGCCGCTAAAGCCAAAGCGGCGCGGTCGGAGCAATCGTCACAACCCGCTCTGCGGCGAAGGCGAGAACGCAAAATCGACCGCGGGGCGGAATTCCCGGCAGGCTGGCGAGGCCGCCGCCATCCGCCGCTCGGCGAGCGTCACGCCGATGCCGCCCACGAAAAAGATCAGCGACATGTCCAAGGGCGTAAACGTAATCTCATGGCCGAGCATCTGCCAGAACGCGATGGCCAGCACCGCCAGCCATAAGACGCCGTGGCGCCGCATCCCGGGCGGGGCCCCCGCGTCGCGGGCCAATCGCCATCCGCGCCGGGTCCAGTGGTAGAAGACGCCGAGAAACAGCGCCAGCCCCACCAGGCCCGTCTCGGTCAGCACGCTCAGGAACGTGTTGTGATGGACGTATCCGCGGATGGACTCCAGGTTCAGATCGACCGAGCGGTCGCCCAGGTACGGCAACTTGGCGGAGGCGAACTGACCGAAGCCGAAGCCGGCGATCGGACGGTCGCAGAACATCAGCCAGGAAACGTAGGTGAAGCTCTTCCGCATGTCGGCCGAATGTCGCGTGTCGGCGACCGTTCCTTCGCGCTCCAGCCCTAAGATCGAGTCCATCTTCGCCACACCCACGACAAGTGCGGCGGCTGCCATGCTCGCGAGAGCGGCGTTCCTCACCCGACCTTTGAGCGTCAGGCCGAGCGTGAGTAACGCCGCGGCGCCCGCCCCCAGCCAGACGGTGCGCGTCTTCGTAAAGAACAAGGCGGCGAGAAACGCCGGGATCAGCGCTGCAAGCAGGATTCCTCCATGCCGCGCGACCCGCTCCCGCCAGAGCCAAACACAAACGAGGCACGTCGCCAGATACACGCCGTAGCTGACGGCATGAACCATCGGACCGCGGGAGCGGCCGAAGTGAAGCCCCAGCTCCGGCGCCGCGATGTAACGGGGAAACACCAGCGACCACTGCCCCGCCGCCTCCAAGAGTCCGATGGCCGCGAGGTAAACGCCGAAGACCGCCAGACCCGTCTGCACGCCGTTGACGCTCGCTTCATTGAGCGGCAGCCGCCGCCCGAGGAAGTACAGCGTCAGCGGGATGTAGTAGCCGTTAATCAGATGCTGGATCACCGGCACGTCGCCCACCGCGGGCGATCGCCAATCGTGGGTGAAGGCGCTCAGCGTCAGCCACGCGACCAGTCCGAGCAACAGCCAATCGAGCGGCGCCATCGTTTGCGGCGCGGTTCGGCCCAGCCGCCACTGGAACGCGAAGGCCCCGCACAACGCCACCAGATAGAAGCGATCGAGCGAGAACGTGATCCCGGCGAGATCTACGCTCCAGAAGTACGGCCCGAAGCAACTGGCCAGCACCAGGTACAGCAGACAACCGGCGACCAGCGATCCGCGGAGCGCCAGGTACGCGCCCCAGACGGCGCCGACTGCGACGGCGATGAGGATCAGAAAGGTCATGCCGAGAATTCCGCTGCTGCCGGCGTCAGTTCCGGGAGGCGGGATCCTCCGCGAGCCGCGCCAACGCCTCTTTCAAGGATAGGCTGCGAACGGGAGCTTCGACGACGTTGTTCACCGGACGCGATCGCCGCCCGTGCTTCCGGAGAATGAATTGCGGCAGCGAGCTGTTCGCCGCCGCGGCCGCAACCCGCTGCGGAACGGCCCGAGTGGGCGTCGCAGTCGGCGTGACGACGGCGGCCAGACGGATGATCTCGACATCCGCTTTCCGG
>JAHWKS010000275.1 GCA_019347795.1 Planctomycetota bacterium
CGTGACCGGCGCCGACGGCCGAACCTACGTCTACGCCCTCCCCGCCGCGGCGCAGTGAGGGTCAGTCAGGCGCGAACCACCAGCGCCTGATCCGTCGCAAGATAGAGCGTCGTCGCTTTCATATTCCGCTCGATTGCATTTGGCCGCTCGGCAAAAGCCGAAGCGCCTAATCGGGCAAATCCCGTGCCTTGTCGCTGTGCAGCCGGCGGGCGAGGATCGCCGTGATTCGCTTGTCGCGCGGAGCGATCAAGAGCGTGGCGGACTCGTCGCCGGGGACGCGCAGCTCCGCGCGGAGCCGCTCGAGGTCGATCTCGACGCCGCGTTTCTTGATCTCGAGGGCGCCAACGCGACGCTCGCGGAGCAGCGACTTGAGACGCTTGCGATCCAGCGGCGCGACGTCGGTGATTTCAAAGACCGCCGCGAGGGAGTCGGCCGGGGGACGGTCGCACGTGTAGTACGCGACCCCCGGCGCCGCCGCTTCCAAGCCGTGATGCGCCGCCCAAGCAGCGCTGAGTCCCGCGGCAAGCAACGCCGTATCCGGCTCCACCAGGCAGCGCTTCCAAGACGCCGCTACAGCCGTCTCGCTTTCGGGGCGTCCCCGGAACGTATGGCCGACGCCGTCGGGATCGAGAGCCGTCGCCGCGCGGACGCCGGGAGTTGCGGCGAGGCCGCCGAACCACGCGACCTGCTGCCGGCACTCGCCGCGCTCGCTGATCCACTCCAGCTCCGCTCGGTGTCGCCAGGCTTCGGGAACCCGCGCGGCGGGGGCCAGCTTCACCGCGCCGTCGGGATGCCGTGAGAGCAGTCCCTCAATCGTATCCAGGCCCGGCGCCGCGAACTCCGGCTGGGCGACGCGGCCGCGATCCGTCCGCCGATCGGGATCGAGATGCCAGGCGGCGAAATGCGCGATGTCCAGGTCGCGGACATCGCAGCAGCGAACTTCGCTTTCGGCCAGCCCCCGAGCTGCGAGGTTGGCGCCGGCCAGCAGAGCAACAATCGGATCGCGATCGACGCCCGTCGCGGATCCGCGGCCCGCCAGCGCCAGCAGGTCGCCCCCGATCCCGCAGCACAAATCGACCACGGCGCCCGTAGGACCGGCGGCTCGCCTGTTGCTCTTCGTCGTGCGCGCGGCAGTGCGCTGCGCCTTCCACCGCGCGACGCCCTCGCTCGTGGCCTGCTCCAGAGCGCGGGGCGTGAAGAACATCCGCTCCGCGTGCGAGAACTTAGCAGCCGCCCGGCGCCGCAACTTCGCCAATTCGAGAACGAGGTGCGTCTGCTCTGCGGAAAGATGTTTGCGAAGGTCTCGGGCCTGCGTCGCCAGGGGCCTTTCGCCGCCGGCGGCCTCCGCCAGCCAAGGCTCGGCTCGAGAGGAGACGAGCCACTCGTAGAGAGAAATGTCGGCTGCGTTCATAGCGGCCCGGCTCAGGGGAGCGCCGCAGCAAAGTGCGGGCTGATCATCCTAAGCCGGGCGTGCGCGGCCGACAATTGGTGCGAAGTCGAAATCGCGAAGTCGAAATCACTTGTCCACTTCCAGCTCGCCCGTGCCGACGTCGCGTTCGACCTCGACCTCGCCGGTGGGCGTTTCGACCTCCATCACCTCTTCATCGCATCCGACCATGCCGGCCACGGGAAGCGTGAACGCCGCAGCCAGCATCAGGGAAAAGATTCGTTTCATAGTTGCGTCCTTTTATCGAATTATTGAAACGGGGGTTTGGCTTACAACGTCCTCCGCGGGCCGCGGAAGCCGCCGGCGATCAGGCTCACGATGAACAGCACCAGGAACACGACGAACAAGATCTGTGCGATTCCCGTGGCGCCTGCGGCGATATTGCCGAACCCGAACAGCGCTGCGACCAGCGCTACCACCAGGAAAATCAAAGCCCAGTACAACATGGTTCAACCTCTCCTCCGGGGCGGATGGAAATGTCGCACAACCACCGCGCCCCGATGGCGGCCGCCGGAACGGTCGGGCGTGTTGCGCAACGCATAAACGTAGGCCCCTGCCATGGGCCGCTTCTGGCTCATCCGTTTCGTCCCCCGCATCGGCGGCGGACGTTGGACGGGGGACGAACACGCAAGCGGCGCGCCAGTCGGCGCCGATTCAGTTGCGGCCCGAACTTGTTGCACAAAAACCGCACAGAACGTGGACTACCTACGACGTGTCGTAGTGGTGCGCGCCATATTGGCTGCGAACATCGCTGTCCTGCAGGATCAGCCGCGGGGCGCCCCGGTTTCTTCGTAGAGAACCGGACACCACGCGTCGCGGCTGATTGTCCACCAAGTTCTTAGCGTTGACGAAGCACCAGGCCCCCGTGCAGTGTCTCGGGCGAGTTCGCTCTGGCATAATTGTTGCAGTAGAACCTGCTTCGCCAATTCAGCCTTCTTTAACGCGAGGAGTCCGTTATGGTTAATCAACAGGTCTTGGAAGGTCAGTGGAATGAGGTCAAAGGGAAGCTGCGGTCGCACTGGGCGGCTCTCTCGGACGACGACTTGGAGAACTTCAACGGCAACGTGGATCGCCTCGTGGGGATCATTCAGCAGAAGACCGGCGAGAGCCGCGATGCCATCGAGAGTTATCTGGAGGAAGTCATCGCCGAGAGCGGCGACGCCACGCAGGCGGCGGCGCAGTCGGCCCGCGAGTATTCCCGTTACGCCGCCGAGCAGGCGCAGCACGCGGCCCGCGACGTAGGCGATCGCTTCCAGGCGGCCGCCCATCAGGTGAGCGACTCATGGCGCGACGGCTACGCCGAGGCCGAGCACCTGGTTCGACAACGGCCGATGGAGTCGCTGGCGGTCTGCTTCGGCGCCGGGCTGATCGCCGGCGTGGTGGTGGGCATGGTCATTCGGCGTTAGCCGCACAGGCCGCCGCGGGCGCCGGCGCTCTCGCGGCGTTGTTTCGCTTCCCTCGTTACGAAAGGAACGCTTCGATGCCGATGGAAACAACCAAGCCGCGCTCCACCCAGCGCGTGCAAGAAAGCTACCAAGCCTCTCGTGCAATGGTCCGCGAGCACCCTCTTCCTTCGACCCTCACGGTGTTCGGCCTGGGCTTCGGACTGGGAGTGGTGCTGGGCGTGATGTTGAGCGAGCCGGAGCCGGCGAGCCGCTGGGATCAGGTCAACCGGCAGTGGGATCACTTGGGACGGCAGGTGGTGGACGCCGTGCATCGCGCCGTGCCCGACGCAATCGCCAAGCGGCTGGGTTAGAATCGTCCGCCGTCTTGCACGCTGTCTCGAACTCGCTCGACCCGAGCCTCGCTAATCGGAGCGCCCTATGCCAGAACCTGTCTCGGCCGATCAGATTCGCGAACAGATGTCGCAGGTGCGCCGCGAACTGGGTCTAAGCTACGGCGAAGCCGTCGAGAACGCCCGCGACCTGGCCAACTGGCGGTACTATGTGCGCAACTATCCGTGGGCGGCGCTGGGGGCGGCCGCCGTAATCGGATACCTGGTTGTTCCCAACCGCTTAGAGATCGTCAGCCCCAGCGCGAAAGAGTTGATGAAGCTGGCGGACAAGAACAAGCTGGTGGTGGAGCGGCAGCCGCCGGCGGAGACGCGCGGGGTAAGCGGCGCCTTGTTCACGATGATGGCCAACCTGCTGGTCCGCGGCCTCATCTCTTACGCGGGGCAGAAGCTCGGCAAGTCGACCGGCAGGGAAACCGCCAAGGCGGAAGAGCACGCCAAGGCGGAAACTTAAAATCGGCGGATCTTCGGGAGAACACGCCATGAACGCCATGAAGAATCGCGTCCTCGATTATCTTTCCTCCGCGCCGCCCAGCGAGCAGGACGGCGGGTCGCTTCGCGAAAGCGTCGATCCGCACCGCATGGCGAGCGCGGCGGAGCAGTGGATCGCCAAGAACCCAGGGGTGGCGCTCGGCGCCGCCGTCACCGTAGGAGTCTTCCTCGGATGGCTTATCAAGCGAAAATGAATCACGGAAACGGCCGCGCGGCGCCGCGGGCCGTGGTCGAGAACCTGAGCGATTTCGCCCACGACGTGCTCACGCTCAGCGAATTGCAGGTCAAGCTCTTGGCGGCCGACCTGAACGACATCAAGTCCGGCGCCGTCGCGCCGCTGGGGCTGATGGGGCTGGCGGCGGTCCTGGGGCTGGGGGCCGTGCCCGTGGTGCTCATGGGCGTCGCCTGGCTCCTGGTCGAGTACGACGTGCTCTCCCAGGCCTGGGCGTTTCTCATTTCGGCCGGCGGAGGATTGTTGATCGCCCTCATCCTGGGGCTGGCGGGCTGGCTCTGGCTCCGCCGCCAACTGGCGGTGCTGGAGCGGTCGCGGCTCGAATTGGACCGTAATTTGACGTGGGTCAAGAGCGTGTTGAAGCATCGTGGACGCACGACGCGCGATCCCGGCGTCGTGATTCCGCATTCGTGATAAACATCTCACAATCACCAACGAAAGGAAGAGTCGCATGAATCCCGCCCAAAGCCAGTTCGAATCCGGTCAACAGCGGCGAGAGGCTTCCCCATACGCCCCGCAGTTTCATCCGTCCGAAGACATCCTCGATTACCTGCGCGCTTACGCCCGCGAAAAGCCGGAGGTGGCCGCCCTGTGGTGCTTCGGCATCGGCTTCGTCTTGGGCTGGAAGCTGAAACCGTGGTAAGTCGCGGCGAGCGCGCACCTAACGCGGGGCGACCAGCACGGGACTGGCGGCGCGTCGCACGCGGTCTTGAACGTGCCCGTGCGACGCATGGTCCGAACGCTCCAGCCCGACCGCGAACAGGGCGTGCGAGGCCTCCTCGGTCACGTCCATCTCATGCGCCTCCGCCTCTCGGCAGACCGTTAGCTCGTAGACGAAGTTATGCGCCGTGGCCGTCTTTTGCAGGGTGCGGTGCATGTGGGCGTGACTGGCGGCCAGGGCGTTGCACAACTTCTCCGCATCGAACTTGATGCTCTCGTCGAGCGCGCCCATCACATCGCGGATGTTTTCATAGAATTCCTCCTCGAGCACCAACTCCAGGCGAAGGTGTCCGCCGGGGGCGATCATCCCGGCCGCCCAGGAGGCCGCCAGCACCGCGGCTTCGTTCTCCCGCCAGAGCGAGAACACGACGCGCTGAAACGGCGCCGCCTCCGGCTCGAAAGGCCGGCGAATGGCGATTAGCGGAATGGGCGAGCGGGCCAGCAGTACGTCGAGCACCGTGCCGGCGCTGTCGGCGCCGACCTTTTCGAAGTCCCGCCCGTAGGGACACGGAAGAATCAGCAGGTCGCACTTCCAGGACTCCGCAGCGGAGAGGATTTGCTCAAAGCTCTCGCCGGAGGGTTTCGTAAGTTGCTCCACATCCTGCAATCCGGCCGTCAACTTGTTTGTCAGGTCGTCGCCGGCAGCGCTATCGCGGGCGTCGAGCACCGCCAGCTCGCATCCGAAGCGTTTCCTTAGTCGATCGGCCACGGCGATGCTGGTCGCGTCTTGCGAGGAGCCGTCGGCGGCGACGAGCACGCGCTTGGGCTGGAGCGGCGCAAGCGGCGCCGCTTCGCCGACCTGGGACCGCTGGAAGAGCCGCATCGACTCTTCCACGTCGCGATCGATCTTGCGTTCGCTGGGATCATACATGACTACAGCTCATAGCTGGTTACAATTCGGGAAAGGCGCCGGCGTAGTAAATCGCCAGGAGGTAGGCCATCACGCCGGCCACCTGCAGCACCATGATCAAGCCGCCGATGCGGATGAACTCGCCCCAGCCGACCGTCACCCCCGCCTCCTTCTTGAGCGTGTGCAGCGCAATGACGCAGGAGATCGAGCCGATCGGCGTGGCGTTCCCGCCCAGGTTCGAGGCGAGGATCACCGCCCACCACAGCGGCTCCTCGGGCACGCCCAGGGCGTGAATGTTCTGCACCACGGGGATCAATGTCGCCGCCACGGGAATGTTATCGACGATGGCGCTCCCCACCCCGGCGAACAAGCTCAACAGCGGCACCAGCGCCGCCATTTTTTGCCCCGAGAGATCGACGACCCGCGTGGCCACCAGCTCCAAAGCGCCGGTGTGCTCGACGCAGCCGATGACGACGAACAGCCCCACGAAGAACAGGATCACGGTCCAGTTGACCTTGGCGATGGTGTCCTCCACCGATTTGCCGGCGAACAACAGCGCCGCCGTGCCGCCGCACATCGCCACGAAGTCCATCCCCACGCCGACCATGCGGGCGAAGGCGAAGCCGAGGATCGTCAGGCCGAGAATCACGCCGCTGCGGACCAGCACCCATCGGCTCTCCACGAGCGCCCACGGGTCGAACTCGGCGATCCTCGCCTGCAGGGCTTGCTGGGTGGCTTCATCCTGCCGCCACGCCAGGTCGTTGCGGAACACCAGCCGCAGCACCCCGATCGCTATCACCAGGCTCACCACCGCGTACGGCGCCGAGACCATCAGGAAGTGCACGTAGGGAATCCCCGCGGCCGTGCCGATCATGATGTTCGGCAGTCCGCTGGCGAAGGTGACGATGGCGCCGCTGTTGGCGCAGATCGCGACCGACAGCAGAAACGGCTTCGCCGGATAGTCAAGCGAGCGGCAGATCACCAGGACCAGCGAGCTGAGGATCAGCATCGCCGGCACGATCGTCAGCACCGCCACGAAGACGAACGTCAACACGCAAATTGCAAAGTAGAGCGCTGCCGCCCGGCCGGCGGTCGCCCGCACGATTCCCATACTCAGAAAGTGGAACAGTCCCGAGCGGCTGGTGACGTCCACCAAGATGCCGGTGCCCACGATGACGCCGAAGATGTTGAGATCCTTGGCCAGGATCGCGTGGATCTCTTCGTACTTGAATACCTCCAGTCTCACCGCCAGAGCCGTCAACACTGCGGCGCCGGAGAGGGCGGCCACGGTCTTGTGAAATCGCTCGAAGGCGACGCCGACATAGGTGAGCAGCATCCCCAGCGCAAAGAGAGCCATCACCCAGCCGGGCGAATGGCCGCTCTCGACAGCGAGGAGGACTTCCATCCAATCGGCTTACTTCTTCCGGCCGTCCACGTACTCCGTCATAAACTTCTGAAGCGTGGGATCGTCGATGCCCAGCTCCATCTCGTTGGCTTTGGCGAGCGTCTCCTTGCCGGACCAGCCCTGCCGGACGCCCTGATCCATCATCGCCAAGACGCCCGCCCTCTTCCC
>JAHWKS010000276.1 GCA_019347795.1 Planctomycetota bacterium
ACTTTCAATCACCAGCCGTCCGTCGTCGGTCACAATGTAGATCACACCCAGCAGCAGGAAGGCGGCCGCCGCTGCCGCGGCTCCGATAAGCCACCGCCGTTGCGAGCGGCCTGCGTCCGCCGGCTCCGGCGCCGCGGTGACAACGACGGACGCGGTTCGGGTAAAGGGCGCCAACGCCTCGGCCGCTTCGCTCGGCGTCTGGTAGCGGTCGGCCGGCGCCTTAGCCATCATCTTCGCGATGACTTGGGCCAGTTCTGACGGCACGTCGTCCCGAAAGTCGCCCAGCGGCTGCGGCTGGCGCTCGGTGTGGGCCATCACCTTTTGGAATGTCGAGCCGCCGGGAAATGGGACCTGACCGGCGAGCAGATAATACAGCGTACACCCCAGGCTGTAGATGTCTGCCCGAATATCTGCCGAATGGGCGTCGCGGGCCTGCTCGGGCGCCAGGTAATCGGGCGTTCCCATGAGGCAGCCTGCCGCAGTTAAGCCATTTCGCTCCGCTGCTTCGCTTGCGAAACTGGCTAGGCCGAAATCCAGCAGTTTTACTTTCCCATCGGCCATGAGCATCATGTTTTGGGGCTTGATATCGCGGTGGATCATCCCTCGCTCGTGTGCATGCGCCAGGCCCAGCGCCGCCTGCCGCACATATTCGCATGCCTGGGCCACACGGAGCCGCCCTCGTTGGCGCACTACTTCGGCCAAGTCTTGGCCCTCGACGAATTCCATCACGAAGAAATGCGCATCGCCCGCTTCTTCCGCGTCGTAGGCCGTGACGATATTGGGGTGGGACAGCCGGGCCGCAGCCTGAATTTCGCGGTGGAAGCGTTCCACAGCGTCGGATTCGAGAACGAACTGCGGATTGATCACTTTGAGGGCCACGGCCCTGTGCATCAAGCGGTGCTCCGCTTTGAACACGCAACCCATGCCTCCCCTGCCCAGCATCTCGACGATTCGGTAGCGCGGGTGATTGGCCAGTTCCGGCGGAACGCGCAGCGAAACAGCAACCCCGGCTGGCGCCGGCGAGTCCACCGTCGCTGCGGCCGGCGCCGGCGGAGCGGCTAGCGTTGAGACTATATTTACGGGGCTGGCGGTATCGACGTCCCCTTCGCGCAGCAACCACAGCAAGATCTCGTCGCTGTGCCGCGATCCCAGTAACGTGCAGCAGGAACCGCACTGATCGAGGTGGCGCTCGATGACGCTGGATTCCGCCTCGTTCAAATTACCCGCGCTGAAAGCGGCCAGCCGGTCGGGTGTGGGATGCGTGCTTTCGACGGCGCTCATACGTTGAAGCTCGGGCGACGGAATCGAGAACAGAAGCTCGGGAGGCTTCTTCTACGTGCGGTCCGCTTGGGTGTCTTGCTGGAATAATAGCGGGACTTTCGGATCTCATTATACAACGGCTGTTGATTATGGCGAAAGCTCGGCAGCTCACGCAGAACGACCAGGACCACCTCTCCGACGAGATCTACTTGAAAATCGCTAGTTGCAGCCGGTGGCGACTCTGGTACATTGACGCTCAGGTGCGGCGGAGCGCATTCGCGCCCCCGCCGCGTATCGACCATTCAATCACGATTTGCGTCTGCGGCAAACCCTCGAATGGGCCAGGCGGGCGCGAAATGATTCGAATTACGTTCTCGTTCAATTACGTTGAAATGACGTTTGACGGCGTTTCTCCGCAGCCCAACGTGCAACCCGCCGCCTTGATTCTGTGGCTTGCGGGCGCTGTGCGCCTCGTGCTGGCGCTGGCGGCTCGTCGCTTCAGCCGGAACCGCCCGCAATCCCCTCGGGAGCGCGGCCGGAACTCGGCTGGATCGAAATGTTCTCGCACGCAGTGGATCAGGAATCGTCCGGTGCGGGCGACGGTTGGGGAGGGGTCGCTCCATGCCAGATCATGGTACGGCGCCGTCGTTCCGCCTTCCCGAGACGCACGCCGGCGGCAGGCGCGATGCTCCGGACCTCCGCCCCGGCCAGCCGGGGTGGAATGCGGCGCCGCATTACGTCCGCCGGCCCCGGCGCCGATCCTCTCTCTGAACGACGACGCAGTTCGATAGTTTCGCTCCAGTTCCGGTCCGAGGCGAAGCCCGGGCGGGAGGCGGACCCGCGTCGCTGCGCGCGGGCTTGCTCGCCCGGCCGCGACGCAGGTCATCGCTCAGGAGCGAACACGTGTACGAAGCTGTTGCACTGGTCATCACCTTCCTAGTGGCCGCAATCCTCGGCGCCGTGGCGGTGAAGTTCCTCGACCGCCTGGCCCACCGGGACGCCGAATCGAAGGCCCGGCAAATCCTCGAACGGGCCGAGCTGGACGCCGCCAATCGCATCAAGGAGGCCGAACTCGAAATCAAAACCAAGGCCTTGGAGCAAAAGTCCGAGACGGATCGCGAACTCGGGAAGCTCCGCGATGAGCTCCGGGAGCGCGAGCGGCTGCTCGACAAACGCCACGACGCGGTGGAGCAGCAAGGCGAAGATCTTCGTAAACAGGAGCGAATGGTCGAACAGAACCAGCGCAAGCTGGCTGAGCGCCTCGAAGAGACCAGTCGCCGCAATGAGGAGCTGTCGAAGCTGCTCGACATGCAGCGGCAAACGCTCCACCACATCAGCGGACTCGACAGGGAGGAGGCCACCAAGCGGCTCTTGAACCGCCTGGAGGAAGAGTTGAGCCAGGAGGCGGGAAGCCTGATCCTGCGGCACGAGAAGAAGCTGGCCGAGACCTGCCAGGCCAAAGGGCGCGAGATGCTGCTGGTGGCGATGCAGCGCTACGCCGCCGCCCACACCGCCGAGGCGACTACCAGCACGGTCGGCATCCCCAACGACGAGATGAAAGGCCGCATCATCGGCCGCGAGGGTCGGAACATTCGCGCCTTCGAGAAGGCGACCGGCGTGGATGTGATCATCGACGACACGCCGGGGGTGGTCATCGTCAGCGGTTTCGATCCCGTGCGGCGCGAGGTGGCCCGGCAGTCGCTGGGGACGCTCATCGCCGACGGCCGGATCCATCCCTCGCGCATCGAAGAGGTGGTGGGGGAGACGCTCACAGAGGTCGAGTCCTTCATCCGCAAGCAAGGCGAAGAGGCGGCCCAGGAGGTGGACGTTCACAACCTGCACCCGAAGCTGATCCAGCTTCTGGGGCGGCTCCACTTCCGCACCAGCTACAGCCAGAACGTGCTGCGGCACTCGATCGAGGTGGCGTTCCTCTCCGGGATGATGGCCGAGATGATCGGCCTGGATGGAACGCTCGCCCGCCGCTGCGGACTGCTGCACGACCTCGGCAAGGCGGCCGACCACGAGATGGAAGGCGGCCATCCGAAGATCGGCGCCGACATCCTCAAACGGCACGGCGAAGGGCCGGAGGTGGTGCACGCCGCCTTCGGGCATCATGATGAGATCGTGACCGAGCATCCCTACACGATGCTGGTGGCCACCGCCGACGCCTGCAGCGCCTCGCGTCCCGGCGCCCGGCGGGAGACGCTGGAGCGGTACATTAAGAGGATGGAGGAGCTGGAGTCGATCGCCAGCAGCTTCCCCGGCGTCGAGCAAGCGTTCGCCATCCAGGCCGGCCGTGAGCTGCGCGTGATCGCCAACGCGCAGGAAACGAACGACGCCAAAGCCGCCAAGATCTGCCGCGACATCGCCAAGGCGTTCGAAGAGCGATTGACGTACCCCGGTGAGATCAAGGTGACGGTGGTGCGAGAAGCAAGATTCACCGAGATGGCCAGGTAGAAGAAGGGGGAGATGGAGTGATGGATGGGGGCGACTCCTGGATTCCGAAAGACGACGTTCCCTCGTTTCACTCCCACCGCTCCCAGCACTCCAGCACTCCAACACTCCATTGCCCCGGTTTCCCCGTCTTCCGGTTTCCTTCTTTCCCTAATTCCCAATTTCCCCGTCTCCTCCCGTGCCCCTTCGCATCCTGTTGATCGGCGATATCGTGGGCAAGCCCGGCTACCGCTTCGTCGAGCGGGTGCTGCCGGGACTGCGTCGGCGCGAGCAGTTGGACCTCGTGATTGCCAACGCCGAGAACGCCGCCGCGGGGGCGGGGCTGACGCCCAAGATTTATCATCGGCTGATCGCCGCGGGGGTGGATTGCATCACCCTGGGCGACCACATCTATCGCCGCAAGGAGATCAGCCCGCTGTTGGAGCGGGAGTCGAACATCGTCAAGCCGGCGAACTATCCGCCGGAGGCCCCCGGCCGTGATTGGGCCGTGGTCGCTGCGGCCGACGGGACGCAGGTCGCCGTGTTCAGCCTGCTCGGCCGGGTGTTCATGCGGCCGGTCGATTGCCCTTGGAAGACGGCCGAGCGGGTGCTCGCCGAGATTCCCGCGGAGGTGCGGGTGCGGGTGCTCGACTTCCACGCCGAGGCGACCAGCGATAAGCAACTGATGGGCCGCTATCTGGACGGCCGCGTGACGGCGGTGCTGGGCACCCACACGCACGTCCCCACCGCCGACGAGCGAATCCTCCCGCGCGGCACAGCCTTCCAGTGCGACGTGGGGATGACCGGCCCGCACGAAAGCATCCTCGGCCGGGAGATCGGCCAGGTGATGGAGACGACCCTCACCTTCCGCCCCACCATCTTCCACGTCGCCGAGAAGGACGTGCAACTGCACGGTTCGATCGTCGAAATCAACCCCGCCGGTCCCCGCGCTACCGCCATCCGCCGCCTCCGCGTCCGCGAAGAGGACGCTGAGGAACTGGAAATTCTGGAGGCGCAGAAAGGGGCGGAGTCGAAGGACGAGTAGTCCTGGGCGGGGTTTTTGGCGATTCTCGTGAAGAATCGCCGCTGGCTCGCGTTATCAAATTGGCGGGTGTTACACTGGCAGGCATGGCCGCGCCGGTGGAATCGCCCGAAATCCGCGACGAGCAATGGGCGGCGTGCGTCGCCCGGCGGGAGGAATCTCCTGAACAGCGGCGGACGGCTCAGGACGCCCTGCGAACGTTGTACGACCGCCATGCTCCCTCGCTCCTGGCGTTCCTCGCGGCTCGCGTCCCGCGAGACGACGTGGAGGACGTGCACCAGGCGATCTGGGAGCGGGTGTGGGAGCGGCTGCCCGACAGCTTTCACACAGGAAATTTTCGGGCGTGGCTTTTCCAAGTGGCGCGGAATTACTTGATCGACCGCAGCCGCCGGCGCCGGCCGGAGTTGTTGGCGGCGGAGCATGAGGCCTTCCTGGCCGACGGCCGCGGCGACGATCCGGCCGAGCTGCTCGTGGAGCGCGAGCGCCGCGACCTCCTGCGCGGGTGCCTGATGCGGCTGGAGGCGCCGCTGGCCGAGGTCGTCCGCTCGCGGCTGGCGGGGGAAGAGTACGGGTCGATTTGCCGTCGCATGAAGATCACTACGCCGCAGGCGCACAAGATGCTACACCGGGCAAAGAACCTGCTGCACGCCTGCGTGAACAAGCCCGACCGATGAAGCTCCACCTGCTCGATATTCCCGACGACGCCGAAGCCCTGGCCGAGTGGCTGGAGGATCGCTTGCTCGGTCCGGACTTGGGCGAAGTGATTGCGGAGTTTTTCGCGATCTACGACGCGGAAGAGGACGGCGCTACGCTCGATCAAGTACTGCATGGCCGCACAAGCCGCGTGCTGGAGCAGGGATTGCACGATCTGCCTCCGGCGATGCTCGGGGCTCTCCTGCGTCGCCCGAAACTACTGTTGGAATTGCAGCGCCGGGCGTTGAGCGAGGGGGGCGGCGTTTGGCGAAGGCGGCCGATCGATCCTCGCGTTCACGAAGCTGCGAACCGCGGCCGGCGACTGCTCGACGCCTGGCTCGAAGCGCCCACCGAGCTGAACGACGCGCCGCGCATGGCGCCTCCGCGGAGCAGACCTGATCGACCGAATACCGGCTTCTGGCGGCAGACGCTGACCGCGTCGCTGGCCAGCGCCGCCTGCGCCGTGCTGGCGGTATTCGTTCTGGAGATGTTCTTGGCCGGCGATGAACCGAGGGCGGTATCGCAATCGCCCGCTGCGGCGGCCGCCGGCTGGGGATGGATGCAGGACGAGTCGCTCTCCGGGGCCGACACCGCCTCCGGCCATCTTCTCCAACTGGCCGGCGCTGCGGAGGAGTGGTTCCATCGCCGGCCCGACACCGCCCCCGCGGTCGGCCGCCGCATCGGCGAGTTTCGCCAAGGCTGCACGCAGCTCATCCTGGCTGAGCACGACCCGCTCGCGGAAGCGGACCGAGCCTGGCTCCGCGAGCGCTGCCGCGCCTGGGCCGGCGAACTGGATGCGAACCTGTCGGCCCTCGAGTCGGGCGCCGATCCGCAGGCTGTTCTGGCCGAGGCGGATGAGACAGTTACCCGCCTCATTGGAGCACTCCGCGCGCGGGCGGATGGACTAGCCGATTCCCCGCCGGCTCACAAATCGTAAGGAGCGCCAGTGAAGGAGCCTCGCGACAACGCGGTTTGGCGAATCCTCGACGCCAACGCCAATCGCGCCGGCGAGGGATTGCGGGTGGTGGAGGACTACGCTCGCTTTACGCTCGACGACGCCCATCTGGCGCGGCTGCTGAAAGAGCTGCGTCACGATTTAGCGGCGATGCTCGATCAATTTCCCGCGGCGTGGCGGCTTGCCGCGCGCGACACGCCGCGCGACGTCGGAACGGCCATCGCCACGCCCGCTGAAGGAAAGCGGACCGCCGTCGCCGACGTGGTCATCGCCGGCTTCAAGCGCGTGGAGCAGGCCCTGCGTTGCCTGGAGGAGTACGGCAAAATCGTCTCTCCCGAGGCGGGGGCGAAGTTCGAGCAGCTCCGCTACCGCGTCTATTCGCTGGAGCGTGCAATCGCGACGACCGAGCGCGCGGCGGAGCGATTGGCCCGAGTGCGGCTGTACGTGCTGATCGACGGCGGGCGATCTGCCGAGGAGTTCGCCTCGCACGCCGCCGCGCTCATCGCCGCGGGCGTCCACGCGCTGCAGCTTCGCGACAAGCGGCTCGACGACCGCACGCTGCTGGACCGCGCCTGCCGGCTCCGGTCGCTTACGGCCGGCGGCACAACGCTGTTCATCATGAACGACCGCGCCGATATTGCGTTCCTCTCGCAAGCGGACGGCGTTCACGTGGGCCAGGAGGAGTTGTCAGTGAAGGACGCCCGGGCGATTGTCGGCC
>JAHWKS010000277.1 GCA_019347795.1 Planctomycetota bacterium
TGCCGCCCTTGCCGGAAGAGTTGGTGGCTACGCTCCTCCGAGACCAATGGAAGGAAAGTCCCGAGGCCGAGGATCACTATCGCCGCAGCATCTATATCTTCGCCCGGCGGAACCTGCGGTATCCGATCTTTGAGGCGTTCGATCGGCCGGATGCGATGGCGAGCTGCCCCCGACGCAATCAGTCCACGATCGCGCCGCAGTCGCTCTTGCTGCTCAACAGCGAGTTCTCGCTCGACGCCGCGCGGCGCCTGGCGGGCTACGTGCTGGCCCGCACGGCAACGGCCGAGGAGCAAATCACCCTCGCCTTCCGCCGCACGCTCGGCCGGCGCCCAAGCGACGAGGAGCTTCGCGACTGCCGGCAATTCCTCGACGAGCAGGCTTCGCTTCTTCGCAGCGAAACGCGAAAGCCGGCCGATCTCGCGACGCCGATTCCTCCGATCGACGGCGCCGACGTTTATCACGCCGCCGCGCTGGCCGACCTCTGCCTGGCGTTGTTCAACACGAACGAGTTCATCTATCTCGATTGACCTCCGGACCCTCCGGACTCATGCCAGCCTCCAAGCGGCCCAGGCGAGGGCCAGCCAGCCCACGATCAGCAGCACGCCGCCGATGGGGACGATCGCGCCGAGAATCTTGACGCCGGTGAACACGATGCCGTAGAGCAGCCCGGAGAAGATCAAGACGCCGAGAAAGAAGCAGACGCCGGCGACCGTGAGCGACGTCGTGCTCTTCTGCTGGAACGCCAGGATCGCCACCGCCGCCAGCGCCAGCGCGTGGTACATCTGATAGCGAACACCCACTTCGCAGTTGTGCATTCGCTTGGCGACTTCCACGGAATCCAGCCCCTGCTTCTCCAGCCAGCCCTCCAGACCGTGAGCGTGATACGCCCCGAGCGAAACTCCCACGGCGCCGAGCAGCCCCGCGAGAACGAGCCAAATCTTGGGGTTCATAGGTCCTCAACGAATTGCGGTTTCCTGGTTATAGCGCGCGCCGGCGGAAAAGGTCATCGCGGAATCTCACGCGATGCGGCGGGCCCGCGCCACGCGCGCGAGGTTGGCGAAGTCCTTGATCGTGGCGATCGCGTCGAATCGGCCATCGTTCGCCAGCAACTGGCGGACGTTTTCTTCGATCATCGGGCTGATCTCCATCAGCAGCCAGCCGTCGGACTTGAGCCGCTTGGCCGACTGCGGGATGAGCCGCTCGATCACTGAGACGCCTTCCGGCCCCGCCGCCAGCGCTGTCCGCGGCTCGTGGTCCCGCACGTCCGGCGCCAGGTTCTCCAACTCCGACTCCTTCACATACGGCGGATTGCTCACGATGAAATCGAATCGCCGCTCCGCAGGGACCGCATCGAAGAGGTCGCTGTGGATGAATTCGATTGCATCGGCCGTCTCCAAATCGCGGGCGTTGGCGCGAGCGACTTCCAATGCCGCCGGACTTGAGTCGATCGCCGTCACGCGGCACTTGGGAGCGTGCTTTACGGCGCACACCGCCAGAACGCCGCTGCCGGTTCCCACGTCGGCGATCTCGAGTGGCCCGTCGCTTGGATACTCGCGCGCCAGATCCAATAGCTGGACCACCAGCAATTCCGTCTCCGGCCGGGGGATCAGCACGTCGGGCGTGACGCGAAAGCTGAGCGAGTAAAACTCGCGGCGCCCCACCAGGTACGCCACCGGCGTGTGCTCCGCGCGGCGGCGGACCAGTTCCCGAAACGCCACCCGGGCCTGCTCGCTCGGCTCCTCCGCGAACCGGGTGTAAAGCCGAATCCGCTCGCAGCCGCACGCCTCCGCCAGCAGGATTTCCGCATCCAAGCGGGGCGACTCCGACCCGTGCTGCTTCAGGTAGTCGGTGGTCCACTGCAAGAGCCGGCCGATGGTCCAGGATTCCGTTTGCGGCATGACATCGTGTCGAACGTCAGGAGTCGGGTTCAGGGTTCAGGAGTCGGGGGTCAGGGGTCACAGATGGTTAGCGGCGGGGCTTGCCCCGCGCGGCATCGGCGGTTGACGATCACTTCCCCTTCCCGTTCCCATCCTCGTTCTTCTTCGCCGGCTCTTTCATCGAATCGCGGAGCAACTGCTTCTCGTATTCGAGAATCGGATCCAGGACCTGCCCCAGATCGCCGCCCAGGATCTGGTCGAGATGATAGACCGAAAGGCCGATCGGATGGTGCGTCACGCGGTTGTCGGGGAAGTTGTAGGTTCGGACGCGTTCGCTGCGGTCCCCCGAGCCGATCAGGCTCTTCCGCTGGCTGGCCCGCCTGGCGTCCTCCTCCTGTTTCTTCTTTTCATACAGCCGGCTGCGGAGAATGCGCCAGGCCTTGGTGCGGTTCTTGTGCTGGCTCTTCTCCTCCTGCATCGAGACGGTAATGCCCGTGGGAAAGTGCGTCAGGCGAATCGCCGAAGACGTCTTGTTCACGTGCTGTCCGCCGGGGCCGCTGGCCCGCATCGTTTCCTCGCGCACTTCCTCCGGGTCGATGTCGATCTCCACTTCCTCCGGCTCGGTCAGCACCGCCACGGTGGCCAGCGAGGTGTGGATGCGTCCCTTGGCCTCGGTCTCGGGGACCCGCTGCACGCGATGGCCGCCGCTCTCGAACCGCAGCTCGCGATAGCATCCTTCCCCCTCGAAGGCGAGCATGATCTCTTTGAAGCCCCCCTGCTCGCTGGCGCTGGCGTCCATGATCTCGCACTTCCAGCCCTTGACCTCGGCGTAGTGGCGATACATCTCGAAGAGGTCGCGGGCGAAGAGGGCCGCCTCCTCGCCTCCCGTGCCGGCCCGAATTTCCATGATGCAGCGGGCGCGGTTGGCGTCCTCGCCGCCGATGGTCATCTCCAGCAGCTCTTCCCAGAGCCGCTCCCGGCGGGGCTTGAGCTCTTCGATCTCGGCCTCGGCCAGCTCCCGCTCTTCGGGATCGTCGCTCTCGGCCATCTGCCGCAACTCGGCGAGCTGGGCGTTGAGGCACTTGTAGTCGCGGTACTTGGTGGCCATCTTCGCCAGCGAGCCGTGCTCGCGGAAGATGCCCGCCATGCGTCCTGAGTCGGCCAGCACCTGGGGGTCGGCCATTTGCCGCTCCAGCTCCTCAAAGCGGCCCAACGTCTTTTCCAATTCCTCGCGCATCGCAGGTCGCGGCAGTCGCGTCCAAAAAGAAAGGTCAGTCCGCCGATATTATAGCGCCGCCGCTCCCGCGGGCGAAGGGATATTGGGAATATAGGTGCATGCGGTGTCGATCAGCGGGCGAAAGCGAACAACGCCTCCCAGATTGGCGTCCACTTGGGCGCCGACGCGCAGTCGCGGCAAGAAAGGCAGGTCTGCGTCGCCCGCCTGGATGCGGCTATGGGGCGAATCCAAATAGCTGACTCGCACCCGATCCGAGTACTGCGGCGCGTTCCCCGAAGCCATTACTCCGTTTCACCTTCGACATACGCAATGACGGGGCGACTGGGGGGAACGTGATGCTGTTGGCAAACGGCGTCGCGAAGTGCGAGGCCGTTATCGCCAACGCCGACCACCGTTCTGTGAAGGACCGCCACCTTACGCCCGACATAGGGGGCAAACTCCCCTCGCGCCTCCGCCTCTTCCGACCATTGGAGGTCGTCCACGCGGTCGCACGACCCGGAGAAGGTTACGTCGGAAAAAATCTCGATCGCTCGCCCAGACGAGCCGTTCCCATTTTCTGTTGACAAACTCGTTTCGGACGCTGTTCGCACTTTATCGGGATTGGGCATGATGATGACTACTCCTGAAGTTACCACTCGCGGTCGGTTCTTAGTATAACATCTGCCGGCGCGTGGACAGAATCGATTGGCTCAGGTTCGAAGGCTTTCGGTTACGGTAGCTGCGGAGGCGGCGGGCCTTTTGGACTTTTCCGAATCGGGCGCCAAGCGCATCGCTTCGGCCGCCCAGCGGACCCTCGCCGCCGCCCATGCCGAGAACGGCGACTTTGGATGAGGCGAATCACGCCTGGGGGTGATCCCACACGCCGTCGATTTCAAACACCTGAGAGGAGCCGTTGGCGATGGCGAGCAGGTCCCCCGCTTCGTAGCCGATGTCGGCCACGTGGGCGTTTGTCACGAGGGTGACGGAGCGGAGGCGCCAGCGAAGTCATGGCGGGTGTTGCTCAATCGCGGAGCGCGTTTCCGACATCGGCGGCGCCGATCGCTTCTGCGTCGCGGAGGGCGAAGTTCACCTCGCGCTGGACGATGAACAGCGGCCGCGCGCGGACCTGGTCGTAAATGCGAATCACGTACTCGCCGAGAATCCCGATCCCCAGGGCGTTCAAGGCGCCGAAGAACGAGGCGGCGATCGTCATCGACGTCCAGCCGGGGATCGCCAGGCCGGTGAACAGCTTGTGATACAGCGTAAAGCCGCACAGCCCCGCACACGCCAACAGCGAAACCGCCGCGATGGCGTAGAACATCGTCAGCGGGAATGACGAGAACGAGAACACGGCCGACTTCGCCAACCGCCCGAGCTGCCGCAGCGTGACCCGCGGCTGGTCGTCGTGGCGGGCGAGCCGCTCCACCGGCACTCCGATCTGCCGGAAGCCCACCCATCGCCGCAGCCCTGGGTAGAACCGGTCGCGGTCGTACATCCGCACCACATGCTCCGCCGCGCGGCGGTCAATCAGCCCGAAGTTGCCGGCATCGTGAGGGATCGGCGTGTCGGAGATCGCATTCAGCACGCGGTAGAAGGCATAAAAGAGCGATCGCTTGGCAAGGTTTTCCTTGCGATTGAAGCGGACGGCGTACACCACGTCGTACCCTTCCCGCCAGCGCTCCAGGAACCGCGGGATGGCGGCCGGGTCGTCCTGCAGGTCGGAGTCCATGACGACGATGGCGTCTCCCGCGGCGAACATCAGCCCGGCCTGCACCGCCGCCTGATGTCCGAAATTGCGCGAGAAGTGCACGACGCGGACGTGCGGATTCTCCCGGGCGATCTCGTCGAGCAGGTCTTCGCTCTCGTCCCGCGAGCCGTCGTTCACGTACACGATCTCGTACCGGCAGCGGCACGACTGGAGCGCCTCTTCCACCAGCCCGGTGAGCGTGCGAAGCACGGCCGCCTCGTTGTAGAGCGGCATCACCACCGACACCAGCGGATCGGGCGCCCGCGGGCTCTCATCGTGCTCGGCGACGCTGATCATTTGCGAAACACTCCCACCAGAGAAAGTCCGAACGGGACGCCGAACCGCGTCAGCCAGCCTCGCTCGGCGGCGGCCGCCCCGCGCAGCAGGGCGTTGGCGAACCGCGAGACGCGGGGAAACTCCGCCGGGCGATCGCGCTTCCGCAGCCGGTCCCACGTCCGCAGGACGATTGCGGGCGCCAGCGAAAACGCATTCCAGTGCGTCACGCGCACGACTTCCAAGCCGGCCTCTTCAGCCTGTCGAAGCAACTCCCGCGACGTATACCGCCGGTAGTGTCCCAGCCGCTTATCCCAGTTGCTGTAAAGCCACGGATAGGCGGGGACGGTGATCAACACGCCGCCGCCGGGAGCGAGCGAGTCGCGAGCGTGACGCAGCACCTCGACCGGGTCGGGCGTGTGCTCCAGCACGTCGAGCATCACCACGGCGCGGGCGGCCTCTTTCGCGAACGGCCAGTCCTGCGTGAGGTCATGGACGCACACCTGCTCGACGCCGCGGGTCCGCACGTGCTCCACCGCCTGCGGCATGATGTCCAGCCCGGCCACGCCATAGCCGAGCCGGCGGAACTCAAGGAGGTTTCGGCCCGAGCCGATCCCTCCCTCAATCAGCAAGCCGGGCGGAGGAAAGTGGCGCCGCAAGAGCGCAGCCGCCAGGGAACGCTTGGCGGCGTGCCACCAATACTGCTCCTCCAGCTCGATCAACTCGTGCAGATGATGGTGCTCCATGTGCCGCGTACCGTGGTGGGAAGCCGCTGTAGGGCGAAATGGCGGGTCGCGCAAGATTTGCGGATAATGCCGGCGGGGCGCTCCTGCAGAAGTTTCGCAATTGCCTAAGCAAGTGTAAGCCAGCTTCCGCGCCGACGGCGGCCGGTCGCGGGGACGTTTTCGCGTCCGGCGCAAGCTGGCGACAATGGAGAAGATTGCCGCGGCGGGACGGAGCGGCGGACAAACACGCGCTTCGCCGCGCGAACGGACGATCGCCGATAAACGCTTTATCCGGGCGATCGCGTGCGGCGTGCGAAGATGAAAAACACACCGCAGGCGCGCCGCGTTCGCCAGGCGGCGCCGCAAGCGCGCCGCGCCAGGTTTTTTGCCGAATTGCCGGGCCTTCGAAAGGCTCCGTTCGACATCGGGTGATATGCTTGGCTCGTTACCGGCCAGTTCACTCGGGTGGAGGAACGGATCCGCTTATGCTCATGCGTCACACGCATCCAGAGTTGGACTTCACGCACCTGTTGCCGTACGGCGCCGTGCTCCATGAGGACGGGGTGCAGTTCGTGGTGTTCAGCCGCTCGGCGACCGCCATGCGGCTCTTGCTGTACAACCGCGCGGAGGACCTCGAACCCGATGACGTGATTCACTTCGATTGCGACACCGACCGCTGGGGCGACGTGTGGAGCGTCTTTGTGCCCGGCCTGGCCGCCGGACAGCTTTATCACCTCCAGGCCGACGGCCCTTGGGCGCCGAAGCGAGGGCAGTGGTTCAACTCCAAGGCGCGGCTCATCGACCCATACGCAAAGGCGCTGGTCGGGAGTTTTCAGCCGTCGCACGACGGCGTCATTCGTCCGCCGAAATGCGTCGTGGTGGACGATCGCTTTAACTGGGGCGGAGACCGGCATCTCAAGCGGGATCTGTCGGAGTCGGTGATCTACGAGATGCACGTGCGCGGCTTCACCGCCGGCGCCGGCGGGGAAGTGGAGCATCCCGGCACGTACCTCGGGGTGATTGAAAAGATCCCCTACCTCCAGTCGCTCGGCGTGACGGCGGTCGAGCTGATGCCGGTGCACGAGTTCCCCATCCTCGGCTTCGACGGCAGGCCGCTCCCCCGGCCAAACTACTGGGGCTACGATCCGCTGGCGTTCTTCGCCCCGCACCGTGGATACGCCGCCTCGCGCGAACCGGGAGCGCAGGTGGTCGAGTTCAAGCGGATGGTGAAGGCCCTGCACCAGGCGGGCATC
>JAHWKS010000278.1 GCA_019347795.1 Planctomycetota bacterium
CGTCATTCGCCAGCAGACGAAGGGGCAGTACCCGGCGCCCGAGGCCGCGCTGGAGCTGATGCTGGAAACGGCGGCGGAGGATCTCGAAACGGCGCTGCAGAAAGAAGCCGAGGGCATGGCGGAGTTGTTCGGCTCGCCGGTAAACGCGGCTTTGATCAACGTGTTCTTTCTCGATCAGCGGAACAAAAAGGACAAAGGGGTCGATCGCGCGGACGTGGCGCCGCGCGAGGTGCAGCAGGTCGGCGTTATCGGCGCGGGGATCATGGGAGGCGGGATCGCGGCGGCGAACATGCGGCGCGGCATTCCGGTGGTGATCACGGACGCCTCACCGGAAGCTTTAAACCGCGGCGTGCAGAAGATCGTGGAAGAGGCGTCCTACAATCGCGAGACGAAAGGTCCCGACGCGGCGAAGGCGATCGACCTGGCGCCGCTGTTGAACGTCAGCCGCGCGGATGAAGAGTTCGCGTCGTGCGACCTGGTAATCGAAGCCGTCGTCGAGCGGCTGGACATCAAACGCAAAGTCTTCTCCCGCCTGGAGCCGCTGCTGGCCGATGACGCCATCCTCGCCTCCAACACCTCGACCATCCCGATCACCACGATGGCCGAGGGATTGAAGCGGCCGGAGCGGTTCTGCGGCATCCACTTCTTCAACCCTGTGCGGCGGATGAAGCTGGTCGAGGTGATCCGCGGCGAGAAGACCAGTGATGCAACCGTGGCGACGGCGGTCGCCTACGCCAAGCGGATCGGCAAATCGCCGATCGTGGTCAAGGACGGGCCGGGATTTCTGGTGAATCGCCTGCTGTTCCCCTACATGAACGAGGCCTTGGAGCTCTTGGTCGAAGGCGCCTCCGTCGAGGAGATCGAAAAAGCGGCCAAGCGGTTCGGAATGCCGATGGGTCCGATCACGCTCTTCGACATGGTCGGGCTGGACACCGCCCTCTACGCCGGCGGCGTCATGCGCGAGGCCTTCCCCGACCGCTTCACCGACAGCCCGTTGTTGGCGAAGCTTGTCGAGCAAGGCCGCCTCGGACAAAAGACCGGCGCCGGGTTCTTCCGCTACACCGGCAAGAAAGGCAAAGCCGAGCCCGATCCCGAGTTCAACAACCTACTGGACGAGCATCGCCGCGAGCAGAAAAAATTCTCCCACGACGAGCTCCAAAACCGCCTCTTCCTCCCCATGCTCCTGGAGGCGACCCGCGTGCTGGAGGCCGGCCTCGTGCGCGACGCCCGCGACGTCGACCTCAGCCTCATCTACGGCATCGGCTTCCCACCCTTCCGCGGCGGCCTGATGTTCTGGGCCGACAACCTCGGCGCGGAGACGATCCTCGAGCAGCTCAAGCCACTGGAAAACTTGGGCGATCGCTACAAACCCACGCCGCTTCTGCTAGAAGCGGCCAAAGGAAAGAAGTTCTACCAGTAGTTACCGGCCTGCGGAGGGGGCGGGAATGGAAACCGGACGGCAAAACACCCGCATTCCGGCTCATCGTGACTTTACACGCGAGTCGTGCTAAGCTCGGCGGAAAAGGATCGTGCGATGACCATTACCCTTCCTCCTGACTTGGAGCGTGTTGTTTCCCAGGCTATCGCTTCGGGCGGCTTCGCCAGCCCTGACGAGGTGCTGCGCGAAGCATTGACCCTACTGGGGCGACGGGATGAGGCGCCGGCAAAGCTCGCGGAGAGGGAGAGTGCGCCCGCGCTTGCGAAAGAGGAGTGGAAGATCCGGCTACGAGATTGGAGCGCGCGGCATCCCTCGGTACGCACGAGGTTGATGTGTGCCGGAACTCCATCTATAGCGAGCGTGGGGAATGAACGTCCTAATCGACTCGAACATCCTGCTCCGGCTTGCACATCGCCGGACCGGCGCCGTAATTCCTCCCGAACTCGCCCCGAAACTTCGCTTGCGGCAACACCGAGCCAGGCACCTATCCGCGCGAGAATCGCGCCCCAAGGGGATTGCTCGCGTACGTCCTCCCGAGGACAATTTCATGTATGAACCTTACCCCGCAACAACTGCAGGCATTGGAGAAAGGAGAGCCCGTCAACGTCGTTGTCGGCCGGACGCGGTGCGTTCTTGTCCGGGAAGACGTGTATCGAGATGAGGCCGAGTACGACGCGCCGACGGAAGAGGAAATCGACCTGCTCGCTTGCCACGCGGCGGACTTGATCCAAGACGATCTCGATGAGCCTCTATGAACATTCAACGCGGCGATGTGCTCAAGGCGAGGTTTCCTCACGCCGCCGGAGGCAAAGGGAAGAAGCGGCCGGTGGTGCTGGTTCAGGCCGATGCGTACAACGGCCGGCTGCGGCACGCCGTCGTCGCACAAATGACGAGCAACCTGGCCGAGAGAAACGATCCCGCCTGCTTGTTCATTGAAGCCGCCAGCGCCGTCGGCCAAGCCGCGGGCCCTCACGCAGGACTCACTGATTTTGGGCTATATGCTCTCGGTCATGAGCGAAAGCCTTCTCCAGGAAAAGATCGGCCGCCTTCCTGCCGAAGCCATGCAACAACTCGACGCCTGCCTGAAGGCCGCCCTCGATTTATCGTAACGGGTTCGGAGATATCGCCGGACCCGCGGCCGCGAACCGCCGATTCTCCGAATCCCCGCGCCGCGGGGGGAATTCGGTTCCTGGAACCCTTTTCTTCACGCTTCTTGACCGGTTGTCGCTTCTTCTATTTCGCCCGAATTCCTCCACCGCCTGGTCACCGGAGGCCCGGAACCCTCGAATCTGCGAAAAAAAAATGCTGGGACACTTGACGGGCGGCCGCTGGGATGTATACTGATGTTCATTAACAGCTTTCGCGTCGGCTTTGCTGTAGATGTCCCCTTCCAGGCCGACACGTGGCGAGGGCGGCTGGCGCCGTCGGTTATGCGGTTTGTGGTTGCGCAGTTTCCTCCGCCCCGAAGGGGCGAAGCCGTGTAGCCAGGAGCGTAAGCTCCTGGAACGGCGAAAACGCCAATCATTTCCGCTTAGCCCCGAAGGGGCGACAGAAGGACGTCGCCGCCGTTGCTGTCGCCCCTTCGGGGCTTCAAAAAAACGTTGGATTGTGGCCGTGTCCACGGGCTTACGCCCGTGGCTAAACGCCTGCGCCCCTCCGGGGCGATCAAAACGCACAACTTCAAAAACTTACGCGTCGGGCTTCCTTCGACTGCTGTGCCGCCATGAACCCGTCGATTCATCCGATTTGCCGGCTGTTTCCCAGGATGCTTGAGGAGGAGTTGAAGCGATTCGCTGAGGATATTCGCCGGGGCGGCGGTTCCAGGAGGGCGCAAATTTGCGCCCTCCTGGAATCGCTTCCCCGGCAAAAGAAAATCACCGCTGGCGCAAAATGCGCCCCCTGGAAGCGGCGTTGAAGGAGAACCGACAATCCGGCAACGCTCATCCGTCATCGGTAGAAACCGGAGATCATGAGGCGTAGAATCCGGGCTGGTGTGCCGCGCCCGCGACCTGCGGAGTTTACTTGCGGGTGGCTGCGGCGGAGCGCAGCGACGCCCCAGCGATTAGCGCCAATTGTGCTGGGGCGTCGCTGCGCTCCGCCGCCAGCCGCCCTTTGGCTCGCTCCACGGAGGAAGGTCCCGCTCGGCAAGCGGGACGTACACGCATGCAATACATTCTTGCGCTCGATCAGGGAACGACGTCCAGCCGGGCGATTGTGTTTAATCGCGAAGGGCGGATCGTCGCCGCGGCGCAGCAGGAGTTCGAGCAGATCCTGCCGCACCCGGGGCACGTGGAGCACGATCCCGAGGCGATCTGGGAATCGGTCCTCGCGACGGCGAAAGAGGCGCTATCGAAGGCGAAGCTTTCCGCCGAGGATATCGCCGCCATCGGCGTCACGAATCAGCGGGAAACGGTGGTGCTGTGGGAGCGGGCCACCGGCCGGCCCGTGGCCAATGCCGTCGTGTGGCAGAGTCGGGCCAGCGCCGCCATTTGCGAGCAAATGAAGGCGAACGCGCTGGAGCCGATGATCCGCGAGAAGACAGGACTGGTGATCGATCCGTACTTCTCCGGAACCAAGGTCCGCTACCTATTCGATCATCACGACGGCCTGCAGGAGCGGGCCGAGCTGGGCGAGGTGCTCTTCGGCACCGTCGATTCCTTCTTGATCTGGCGATTGACCGGCGGGCGGCGGCATGTGACCGATTACAGCAACGCCAGCCGGACGCTGCTGTTCAACATCCACACGCTCGACTGGGATGATGAGCTGCTCGGCGTCTTGGGCGTGCCGCGGGCGATGCTGCCGGAGGTGCTTCCTTCCAGTCACGTCTACGGAGAGACCGACCCCTCGCTCTTCGGCGCCAAGATTCCCGTGGCGGGCATTGCCGGCGATCAGCAGGCCGCCACCTTCGGGCAAGCCTGCTTCGAAGTAGGGAGCGCGAAGAACACCTACGGCACCGGCTGTTTCCTGCTGCTCAACACCGGCGAAGAGCCGGTCGTCTCGCGGAACAATCTGCTCACGACGATCGGCTGGGGCATCGACGGCAAGATCACGTATTGCCTGGAAGGTTCCGTGTTTATCGCCGGCGCGGTGGTGCAGTGGCTGCGCGACGGGCTGAAGCTGATCAAGTCCTCCTCCGAGGTGGAGCGGCTGGCGGCTTCGGTGGCCGACTCCGACGGCGTCTACGTCGTGCCGGCGTTTGTCGGACTGGGGGCGCCCCACTGGGACCCCTTCGCTCGCGGCGCCATCCTCGGCATCACGCGCGGCACAACCGCCGGACATCTGGCGCGGGCGGCGGTCGAGTCGATGGCGTATCAGAGCCGCGACCTGATCGAAGCGATGGAGAAAGACGCCGGCATCCAGCTCAAGCTGCTCAAGGTGGACGGCGGCGCGGCGATCAACAATGAGTTGATGCAGTTCCAGGCCGACCTCCTGGACGCCAACGTGTTGCGGCCGGTCGTGTCGGAGACAACGGCCCTCGGCGCCGCGTACCTGGCGGGGCTGGCGGTCGGCTACTGGCAAGACCTGGGGGACGTCTCCCGCAACTGGGCCCTGGAGCGCGAGTTCGCGCCGCAGATGAACGCCGAGGAGCGCGACCGCCGCTGTCGCGGCTGGCGCCGCGCCGTGCAGCGCGCCCTGCACTGGGAAGAGCAATAACGCTGATCATCAAGCTCCATCCTATCGAATACCGGACGCCCGCATGACCGGTCCCGTCGCAGACTATTTTGTCGCCGCCGTCTCCGTCATTCTCGGCCTGGCGATGCTCCTCTCGTCGCTCTTTGATTGGAGCCGCCTGTTTCGCCTTCCCAAGGCGCGCTGGCTGGAGGAGCGATCGGGACGAACTGCGGCGCGGCTGGTGATCGGGACACTCGGGGCCGCGTTGATCGTGCTTGGCATCGCCATTGCAGGCGGCTTTGCTCCCAACGCGACTTCATGATTCTCGGCACACGTAAGGCGGCCGGACAACTCGGAAAACGGATGAACCATGGAGCCGCGAGACGGCTATCACGCTGGGCGTGGAGGATCTGGAGCGAGCGACTCGCTTCTACGAAGATGCAGGTTAGAAAGCGCCTTCGGCGCCGCGGGCGGGAGGCCGGCGCGGTCGGAAGCCGGGAGCGGCGGGCTGCGCCTCGCCCCGCGGGGCTGCCCCGCGCGGCTGGGGCTGGGCCGCGGGCGCCTCTTCGGCCATGGCGCCGCCGGCGCCGCCCAACGGGACGGTGCGAGAGCCCGACTTGTAACCCATCAGCGCGAGGAAGCGAGGCAACGGCATCAGCTCCACGCCCTTCAGCGCCGCTTCGTCGTACAGTCGGGCATAGGCGGCGAGGGCCTGCTGCCCCGCCGTCTCATCCGGACGCTCGCCGATGATCAGGTACCGGGTATTAACGGTCATGTTACCCGCCACATTGCCGGTGGCGTCCACTTCGGCGTCGATCACGCCGCCGTTGGCGTAGATGATGTTGCGGAGAAGCTCCTTATCCTCTTGCCCGTCGCCGTTGATGTCGATCATGCCCGCCACGGCGAAGTGCAGGAATTGCCCGGGCCGCCAGGCCGGGGTGTAAATCAGGTCGCCCTGCACGATCGGATTCGACTGGTCCTCGTCCAAAATGCGGGCTTCGGCGAGGTGGCGGTCAATCAGCTTCGTGACCTCGATCCGGCCTTTTACATGCTCCGGCGAGTACTCGTTGACGTTCTGATCGTACACGCTGAAGTTGGTGTGCCGCTGCAGGCCGTCTCCCAATCCCAGGTCGATCCACACGATCCGATCGCCGGGATTGACGAAGGTGATCCGCCCGTGGGCGGTCTCGAAGCTGGTTTGCTCGCGCTCCCGCTTCTGATCCAGGAGCGACCGCCTGGCTTCTTCCAGTGTCTTGATCTTGGCGGCGTACTGCTCCTGGGCCTGGGTGGCCTGCGTTGTGACCGCCGTGATCTCTTGATCCTTGGTCGTCAGCCGGCCGGCCAACTGCTGCCTTTCGGTGTTGAGCCGGGTCCGCTCGGCGCCGAATTGGGTGCGTTCGTCCTGGTACGTCGTTACCGCGGTTTGAAACTTCTGATCGGCCGCGGCAATCTGCTGGGCCGCGTTCTCCTCGGCCGTTTGCTTTTCGGCCAGCGCTTGTTGCTCTCGCCGTTCGGCATCGACCGCGCGGGCGTGACGGGCCAGAGCCGCCAACTCCAAGTGCTCGGGGAGCGTGCGGTAGTTCTTGGGATCGGTGTCGGCGTAATTGGAATCGAACTTGGCCATGTCTTCGGCGAAGTTCTTTTCGATCACCGCCATTTGCTCGGCGATGTCGTAGCCGAGCATCTCCTTCAGCCGCTGATTGTCGGTGAGGGCGGCGTCGCGCTGGGCGTTGGCGTCTTGAATCTGCTGCTGGGCGGCGTCGGCCTGGGCCCCCAACTCCTCCGCCTTGCGGAAGTAGACGTACGTGGTCACCGCCAGCGCGATCGTGATCAGCACGAACACAATCAAAGCGGCTTGTAATCCTTGATTCTCACGAGAAGCCATGACAAGTTCCCTAGGCAAACGGTGCGGCGGAACGCCAACCGAAAGAAGACGAGAGATGCGGCAAAAAGGCGGAAACGCGTCCCGCCGGTCCTGCACTACAAGTTCGCGAAAGGGGTAACCGTTATTCCCCCT